>SLCP01000050.1 GCA_007125735.1 Coriobacteriia bacterium
CGTGCCGCACCGCGCGGCGCAGGATGCGCCGGAGGACGTAGCCCCGACCCTCGTTGGAGGGCAGCACGCCGTCCGCTACCAGGAAGGTGATCGCGCGCGCATGGTCGGTGAGGATGCGAAGCGACGTGTCGGTCGCCTCGCCGGTGCCGAACGACGCGCCCGTGAGTTCTTCGGCCACCGCCATGAGCGCGCGCAACTCGTCGGTCTCGAAGTTAGAGTGGACGCCCTGCAGGACCGCAGCGATGCGCTCGAGCCCCATCCCGGTGTCGATGTTCTGCTTGGGCAGCGGAACGAGCGAGCCGTCTTCCTGCCGGTCGTACTGCATGAAGACGAGGTTCCAGTACTCGAGGTAGCGGTCGCAGTCACAGCCGGGGCGGCACTCCGCACTGCCGCACCCCACCTCAGGGCCCTGGTCGTAGTAGAGCTCGGAGCACGGCCCGCACGGCCCCGTAGGACCCGCGGACCAGAAGTTGTCCTTGGCGCCCATACGGATGATGCGCTCCTGCGGCGCACCCACCTCGTCGCGCCAGATGCGCTCGGCCTCGTCGTCGTCCTCGTAGATCGAGTACCACAGCCGCTCAGGATCGAGCCCGAGCACGTCGACCGAGTACTCGTAGGCCCAGGCGCACGCCTCGCTCTTGAAGTAGTCGCCAAAGGAGAAGTTGCCGAGCATCTCGAAGAACGAGTGGTGCCGTCCCGTGGTTCCGATGATGTCGATATCGGTCGTGCGCACGCACTTCTGACACGTGGTCGCGCGCGTGAACCCGAGGTCCTTCACGCCGAGGAACACCGGCTTGAACTGCACCATACCCGCGCTCGTGAGCAGCAACGATGGGTCGTCCGGCACGAGCGAGGAGGACGGCCAGCGGCGCGAACCCTTGCTCTCGAAGTACGTCAGGAAACTCTCTCGTATTTCGGCGACCTTCACTCAGGCTCCCCTTCGGGACTCGGTTCGACATCCTCGGCAGGCTCGTCGGCGCACTCGCACTCCTCGGTGCTGCGTCGCCCGTACCGTGCGGACCGGGGCTTGGGACGCCTGAACAACGCACCGTCCTCGGCCGAGATGCTCGACTCGGTCCACTTCTCGTAGTAGTGCACGAACATCACCTTGCCGACCGCAGCGATCGGCACCGCGATGAGCATACCGATGAGTCCGTAGAGCGTCGCACCCACAAGCAGCGAGAGTATCACGAGCACGGGGTGGATGTGCACCTGGTCCGACATGATCTTTGGCTGGAGGAAGGTCGATTCCACCTGCTGGATGACGATGATGTAGGCGATGGTGATGAGCACGAGCTGCGGGCTGACGAACGCCGCCGATATCCCGGCGATGAGTCCGCCCACGAGCGGCCCGAGGTACGGGATAAGGTTCGTGAGGCCGGCGATGAGGCCGATGACGAGAGCGTAGGGTACGCCGATGATCCACAGCCCAAGCCCCGAGGCCACGCCGACGATCGTCGCGATCATGAGCTGCCCGCGGATGTAGCCCTCGAGCACCACCGTCACGTCACCCGCGAGCTTGAGCGACTCCTGCTGGCGCGCCGGGCCGGGCAGCGAGAGCATCTCGGACTTGAGCGTGGGTAGGTCGCGGAGCACGAAGAACGCGAGTGCGAGTGCGAGGAAGGAGTTCACGAAGAATCCGGCGATCTGGGTACCGATCGCCACCACGCCTCGACCGATGTTGCGCGAGACCTCCGTGACCCATGCGACGATGCTGTCGCGTGATGCTTCGGCCACGTCCTTCACCCACTCGGGCAGCTCGATGAGCATGTACTCCTGCTCGACTGAGAGCCAGAGGTTGTACGCGCTGTCGTAGTACTCCGGGAAATCCTGCGCGAAATCCCGTACCTCGGCGACGATCGGCGGGATCACGAACACGCCCGCCACCGTCAGTGCGCCGAAGAACATGAGGTAGCAGATGACCACTGCGAGCGAGCGTGGCACGCCCCGGGCGCTCAACGCGGCCACCGGACGGCGGAGCAGGAAGACGACCACGAGCGCGAGCACGAAGGGCGTGAGCGCAGTGGCGACCTGACTGAGCAGCCACAACCCGAACGAGATCAGGAGAAACAGGCCCACGAGCGCCCAACTCGTGATCGCTATCCGACGCCATCTGTCCATGCGGTCGACGCGAGCCTTCTCAGCCACCTGGCCCCCTACTCCTTGACGATGTTCTGCCGCAAGACACGCAACGTCTTGCGCAGCATGCGGGAGACCTGCATCTGCGAGATACCCATCTGACGCGCGATCTCGGTCTGGGTGAGGCCCTCGAAGAATCTAAGGTAGAGCACGTGTTGCTCTTGCGACGAGAGCTCCTTGAGGGCGGCCGAGAGCGTCGTGCGGTCCTCGACGACCGACATCAGGTGATCGTCCTTGCCGATGTACTCGAGGATGGAGAACGTGTCCGAGCCGTCTCCGCCCCGATCGGACTCGAGGGAGACGAAGTTGTACGCCTCGCTCGTCTCCATCGCCTCGAGTACCTCTTCGGGTGTAACGCCGAGGTACTCGGCGATCTCGGACACCGACGGCGATCGCTGCAGCTCCTGGGTGAGCGCATCCATGGCCTGGTTGACCTTGAACGAGAGCTCCTGGAGGCGGCGGGGGACCTTGATCGCCCAGCCCTTGTCGCGGAAGTACCGCTTGAGTTCGCCGACAATGGTGGGGGTCGCGTACGTCGTGAACTCGACCTGTCGCCCGGTATCGAACCGGTCGATCGCCTTGATAAGGCCGATGGTGCCCACCTGGATGAGGTCGTCGATGGGCTCCCCCCGGTTGCGGAAGCGGCTCGCGAGGTACTTCACGAGGTTCAGATACATCGTGATGAGCTCGTCGCGGGCCGCCTCGTCGTTCTCCGTGTGGTAGCGGCGGAACAGCTCGCGCGTATGCGCCTTGTCCCACGTGAGCTTGCGCGATGAGTCGGTGTTCCTAGCTCTCGCCATCAACCGGCTCCTGGGAGAATCGCTTCGTCACCTGAAGATACGAACCGTCCAGGTCCGACGAGAGCTCGAAGTGGTCGCTCACCGACTGCAGGATGAACGTCGCGTACGCAGTGCGCCGCTCGACCTCTTCGTCGAGCGAGCGTGAAGCGCCTTCGAGGCGCACCTGGATGTCGACGCCCGTTTCATCGAGCTCGAAGTGCATCGCGACGTCGGAACCCTCCTCGACGTGGTCGCAGGCGTACACGAAAACCTCCTCGGCGGCGATCCGCACGTCATCGAGATCGTCGTAGGTGGCACCGGCCCGTCCGACGAGCGCTGAGGCGGTCATGCGCACCGTCTTGGCGTACTCGGCCCGGCATGGGACTGTGAGCGTTATGCGGTCTCTGGGCATCTGTCCTCCGCTTGTCCGTCGTCTCGCGCGACGCGCCCTTACCCGCGCTCGCGCTTCATCCGGTTCCACACCGTTCTCAACCGTTCTCCCGCGACGTTCGCCGCCGTCGCCGGGACGTTGGCGACCTCGTGGACGAGCGTCGCGGTGCGGCTCACCCGGGCCGAGACCTCCTCGACCTGGTCGACGATCGCGTCGAGCCTCAACATCTGGACGTTGAAAGAGTCGATCGCCACGTCCGCTTTCTCGACGAGGCCGGGCATCGTGGCCTCGACGTCCTCGGCGACCTTTCGCACCGCACGCATCGTGCCGACCGCCTCGACGAGCGCGTATATGAGCACCCCGAGCGCGACGATGGCCACGGCGAGGAGGACGATTGTGAGCCAGCCTGTCAGAGCCACGTCAGCACCTCTTCACGGTACGGTCGGCGTCGATAAAGTGTAGCAGAGTGACGGGCCGTTCTACCGCTCATCTTCACTGCTCGGAGCGGTCGTGTCGCGTGCGCGCCCGCGCTCCCACCCGGCATCACCGGGCTGCCAGAACGCGCCGGACTCGAGTCCGTCGGGAAGGTACCGCTGGGCTGTTGCTCGCTCGGGCTCGTCGTGCGGGTAGACGTAACCCTCACCTCGGCCGAGCTGTGCCGCGCCCCGGTACGATCGGTCGCGCAGGTGGTTCGGGACGTGGCGCGCCGGACCGCTGCGCACCTCGGAAAGCGCCGCTTCGATCGCCCGGTACGACGCGTTGGACTTGGGCGCGAGCGCCATGTAGATCGCAGCCTGCGCGAGCACGATGCGACACTCGGGCCAACCCACCGATTCTGCCGCCTTGAACGCGGCGTGAGCGACCAGGAGCGCCTGGGGGTCAGCGTTGCCGATGTCCTCGGACGCGAGGATGAGGATGCGGCGCGCGATGAACGTGGGCTTCTCCCCTCCCTCGGCCATCCGCGCCAACCAGTAGACCGCCGCGTCCGGATCGCCGCCGCGCATCGACTTGATGAACGCCGAGACGACGTCGTAGTGCACGTCGGCATCCTTGTCGTACGGGAGCGACCGGGTCGGCGTAGCCTCGGCGACGTCCTCGCACGTCACGCGCGGGCGCTCCCCGCTCGACCGCTGAGCGGCGCTGGCAGCTGCGATCTCCAGGGTCGTGAGCGCGACGCGTGCGTCGCCGCCGGCGATGCGGACGATGGACTCTTTGGCGTCGGGGTCGAGCTCGACAGCGTGGGAGAACCCGCGCTCATCGGCAAGTCCCCGCTCGATCAGCGTGCCGATCTCCTCGTCACCGAGCGGCGTCAGCTCGATGATGCGGGCCCGACTGATGAGTGGAGCGTTGACCTCGAAGAAGGGGTTCTCCGTCGTGGCGCCGATCAAGATGACGAGGCTGTCCTCCACCGCATGCAAGAGCGCGTCTTGCTGCGACTTGGAGAACCGGTGGATCTCGTCGATGAACAGGATCGTGCGCTGCCCGGTCTCGCCGAGGCGCTGTCGTGCAGCCGCTATCGCAGAGCGGATGTCGGCCACGCCCGAGGCGACCGCCGAGACCTCGGCGAAATGCGCCTCGGTCGCCAGCGCGATGATGCGGGCAAGGCTCGTCTTGCCGCTACCCGGCGGACCGTAGAGGATGACCGGAGAGAGTTCGTCGGACTCGATCGCACGCCGGAGCAACGTTCCCGGGCCAACAGCGCTCTGCTGCCCCACGAACTCCTCGAGGGTGCGCGGACGCATCCGAACCGCAAGTGGAGCGTGCTCGAAACGAGCCCTCTCAGCGGATTCGTCGAAGAGCGAGTCCACGTCGTCAGTCCGTCGCGCGAATGACCTCGCGCTCGAGGGCCTTGTCGTCGGAGAGACCGCGGTAGCGCCAGGTGATGTACCCCTTGCGGTCGACGACAACGGTGTAGGGGGTGAACCGCACGTCGAGATGGTCCGCGTCGATCAACCGAGCCACCGGAGCGGCGACATCGTCCTCGTTGATCTCCTCGTTCACGGTGATGCGCCCGTCGGCATCGTGGGTCACGAACCGGCCCACGTCGAAGGTGACGAGGTCGATCAGGCCACGGTATTTCTCCTGGAGCGCGGCGATGATGGCCTCTTGGTCGTCGGTCGTGGTCTGGGTACGGTCGACGAAGAGGATGATCATCGGCTGACCCGCGTCGAGACGGCTCTCGATGTCAGCAGGCAGCGCACCCTCCTCGCGGGGGAACGGCTCGTAGACGACCTCTTCGAGTGGCGAGAGATCGGGGTCCTCGTCAACGACCGCAGGAGGTTGCTCCTCGACCGCTGACGGATCGGGTTCCAGCAGGTCGGCAGGCTCGGGGGTGTCGCCCCCGCACCCGGCGAGAGCGAATAGACTGGCAAGAGCGACGAGTAGGACAAGTGCTACGACTGGTCTGCGCATATTCGTTTCCTCCGCTCCTGTACGGCGCGCGGCTCGCCTTGCCGTGTCTCCGGCGCGGTGAACCTGCCTCGGCAGGTGGGTGCCCGCACCGTCGACTTCAAGCTTCCCCGAAGGGATACCTTTCCGCCGAGGTATGATGAGGCTCCCGATGAAAA
>SLCP01000116.1 GCA_007125735.1 Coriobacteriia bacterium
GCGGGCGGTGGACCGTTCGCGGGCATGAGCGTGCACGACGCCAACCCGCGCATCGTCGAGTGGCTCGCCGAGCGTGGGACGTTGCTCGCTGCCGGCAAGGTCGAACACAGCTATCCGCACTGCTGGCGCTGCAAGCAGCCGGTCATCTTCCGCGCGACCGAGCAGTGGTTCGTGAGTATGGACAGTGCCGCAGAGGGCGTCCGTCCGCTCCGCGAAGGGGCGATGGATGCGATCCAGAAGGTCGAGTGGATCCCGGGCTGGTCGGTCAATCGCATCTCCGCTATGGTCGCCGATCGCCCCGACTGGTGCATTTCCCGCCAGCGCGCGTGGGGCGTGCCGATACCTGTCTTCACGTGCGCTTCGTGTGGCGAGACCGTCGCGACCGATGCGACGTTCGATGCGGTCATCGCGCTCTTCGAGACCGAGGGCGCCGATGCGTGGTTCGTGAAAGACCCCGCCGAGTACCTGCCGGAGGGTACGGCATGCAGCCGGTGCGGCGGAACGAAGCTCGTCCCCGAGGACGACATCGTCGACGTGTGGTGGGAGAGTGGCGTCAGCCACACGAGCGTGCTCGACGCCCGGCCCGAGCTACACCGTCCAGCTGAACTTTATCTTGAGGGTTCCGACCAGCACCGCGGCTGGTTCCAGTCCGCCTTGCTCACGAGCGTGGGAGCCTACGATGCCCCGCCGTTCGAGCGCGTGCTCACCCATGGCTTCATCGTCGACGGCGAGGGGCGCAAGATGTCGAAGTCCCTCGGCAACGTCGTCTCGCCGCTCGATGTGGTCGCGAAATCCGGCGCCGACATCATCCGCCTCTGGGCCTCCGCGGCAGACTACGGCCAGGATATCTCGGTCTCCGACGAGATCCTCGAGCGCACGAGTGAGGCGTACCGCCGCATCCGCAATACCTTCCGCTTCCTGCTTTCCAATCTCGATGACTTCGATCCGTCGATGGCTGTCGAGTGGGCCGAGATGCCCGAGATCGACCGCTACGCGCTCGTGCGCCTCGCCGACCTGACGGAACGCGTCACCGCCTCCTACGACGCCTGGAAGTTCCACCAGGTCTATCACGCCATCTACGGCTACTGCGTGACGGACCTCTCCTCGGTCTACCTCGACGCGCTCAAGGACCGTCTCTACTCCGACGCCAAGGACTCGCTCTCGCGCCGCAGCGCCCAGACCGTGCTCGCAGCGGTGCTGCTCGACCTCGTGCGCATGGTTGCGCCCGTCCTCGCATTCACCGCCGAGGAGATCTGGCAGTTCACGCCCGAGGCGATTCGCGGCGAGGCGGTGAGCGTGCACCTGGCGGGGTGGCCGGCGCGCGAGGTTCCTGCCGAGGAGGCCGCCGATCTACGCGCGGCGTACGGCGTCGTGCTCGAGGTGCGCGAGGCGGTCACGAAGGCGCTTGAGGATGCCCGCAACGAGAAGGTCGTGGGCAAGGGTCAGGAGGCCGCGGTGTACGTAACCGTCACACCCGAGCAGGCAGAGGTACTTCGGGCTCGAGGCTCACGCGCGCTGGCGGACCTCTTCATCGTGTCGGAGGTCGAAGTCGTGGAGGGCGCTGCGCTCGCGGTCTCGATAGAACGCGCGTCCGGGGAGAAGTGTCCACGCTGCTGGAACCACCGCACCCTCGGCGTCGACGACGCGTTCCCCGAGGTGTGCGAGCGCTGTGCCGGGGTGCTTGCGGAACTATAGTGGTTGCTCGTAAGGAGCACCTGACGTGCTGCAACGTCCCTGAGGGGGTCGGGGTCGAGCTTGGTTGAGAGCGCCTGGTGGTATAATCATGTCAGACGTACGAGCGCCCGGTGCTCCGGGCGCTTTACGATATACGAGAACCGCAAGGGTGGTGTCACCATGGATAAGGCCACACATACGCAGATGCGCGCTCGATTGGAAGAGGAGCTCTCGCGGCTTGAGTCTCAGGTCGAGACGATCGAGCGCGAGGGATACGAGGCGCTCTCGGAAGCAAGCGGAGAGAACAACTACCGCGACCACATGGCCGACCAAGGCTCCGCGACGTTCGATCGCGAACTCGACATGACACTCGAGGAGAACCTGCGCGACACCCTCGCGTCCGTTCAACACGCTCTTGCGCGCATGGACGAGGGGCTCTACGGCGTCTGCGAGCAGTGTGGCGCCACCATCCCTGACGCGCGACTCGACGCGATGCCCACCGCGACGCTGTGCATAACGTGCAAGTCCGAAGAGGAATCGCGGTAGAGGCGCGCCGTCCCGGCGCACTGCTGGCGGGCGTGGCGTTGGTGGCGCTCGCGCTCGATCAGATCACCAAGATCGCCGTACGCGCGCGGTTCGAGCCGTCCGAGACGCTGCCGATCATCGAGAACGTCTTCCACCTCACGTACGTGCGCAACACCGGTGCCGCATTCGGACTCATGCCGGGTCAGCAATCTCTCTTCGTGCTCGCTACCACGCTCGTCTTGGCGGGCATCGCCGTGTTCTGGTGGAGGGCGCGCCCACGCGGGCTCGTGCTCGCCGTTTCTCTCGGATCGATCGTAGGCGGTGCGCTCGGCAACCTCATCGATCGCGTGACGCTCGGCCGCGTGACCGACTTCTTCGACTTCCGCATCTGGCCGGTGTTCAACGTCGCCGATGTGGCGCTCGTGGTCGGCGCTATCGGACTGTTCGCGTGGGCGCTCTTGTCCCCGGTCGGCGGCGAAGGTCTGGCCGCACACGAGCGCCAGGAGGAGCCGCCGGAGGGCGCCCGACACGCGGCTGGACCTTCTGCGGATGGAGCCTCGGACGCATGAGCGAGTACGCGGGGCGGCACATCGAAGTAGGCCCGGAGGACGCCGGCAAGCGCATCGACGTGTTCCTCGGCGAGATCGGCAAAGCGCCGTCCCGCTCTGCTGCTGCTCGGCTCGTCGAAGGCGGACACGTGTTCGTGGACGGGATACCGGTACGTAAACGTCACGTTCTGGCCGAGGGTGAGCGCATCACCGTCGAGATGCCGCCGCCGGACGGGTGTGACCTCGTTCCCGAGGACATCCCGCTCGACATCAGGTTCGAAGACGAGCACATGATCGTGCTCTCCAAGCAGGCCGGCCTCGTGGTCCATCCCGCGCATGGCAACTGGACCGGTACCCTCGTGCATGCGCTCATCGCGCACTGTGGAGGGGACCTCGGCACCATGCAGGGAGAAGACCGGCCCGGCATCGTGCACAGGCTCGACAAGGACACGACCGGCCTCATGATGGTCGCCAAGAGCGACGCCGCACAAGTCGCGCTCTCCGAGGCGATCAAGATCCGCGCAATCGACCGCCAGTACGTGACGCTCGTGCACGGCTACATAGCACCCGATTCGGGTCTCATCGACGCTCCGCTCGCTCGCGACCCGCGCGACCGCATGCGGATGGCGGTGGTGGAGTCCCCGACCGCTCGGCAGGCGGTCACGACCTTCCGCGTACTCGAGCGCTTCATGGCAGGCAAGGACGACGACGGCTACACGCTTGTCGAGTGCAAGCTGTACACGGGGCGAACGCACCAGATCCGGGTGCACATGGCGTACACACACCACCCCGTGGTGGGCGACCAGACGTACGGACGCCGGAAGGTCCGTGCAGACCGTGGCCTGACTCGGCAGTTCCTTCACGCGTACCGGCTCTCGCTCGATCATCCGGTCACCGGTGAGCACCTCGAGTTCGTCGATCCGTTGCCGGCAGACCTTGCAGCTGTGCTCGAGGATGTCGCCATCGATTCGATGGGACGGACGGCCGCGGGCGAGGAGGTATTCGCAGCGTTGACCGCCGGATAGTGTACAGTGGCTCTGAATGCGACTGTGCGCATGGAAGGGGAGGAACGTATGGGTTCGCGCATCCTCGTGACTGAGGACGATCCCCAGAATCTGTACCTTGTGAAGTTCTTGCTCGAATCGAGCGGACACGAGGTCCTCGTCGCCACCGACGGCGAGGAGGCGGTGACCGTGGCCCGTACTGAGAAGCCCGACCTCGTGCTCATGGACATGCTGCTTCCGCGAGTAGACGGATACGAGGCCACCCGCATGCTCAAGGCCGATCCGGGACCGGATCTCATCGTTGTCGCGTTGACGGCGTATTCCATGAAGGGCGACCGGGAGGCGATATTGAAGGCCGGCTGCGACGGCTACATCTCCAAGCCTATCGATCCGGAGAGCTTCGTCGCGCAGGTGGAGTCGTATCTGCCCTGATCCGAATGGGTGCTCGTGGGGTCGCTTGAGAGTGGCAACCTGTATGGAGCGCGCGCTCACGGGCACCGGGGAGGAGCGTAGATGCGCGTCCTTATCGTGGAAGACGACGAGGCGAGTCGGTATCTGATCTCGTCGATACTCACCGCTTCCGGCCACGATGTAGACGTGGCAGTGGATGGCATCGAGGCACTTGCGAAAGCGCGTTCCACGCGGCCCGACGTCGCGATCAGCGACATCCTCATGCCGCGCATGGATGGCTACCAGCTCGTGCGCGAGTGGAAGGCCGACGACGACCTCCGCTCCATCCCCATCGTCTTCTACACCGCATCGTATACCGATCCCGCCGACGAGAAGTTCGCGCTCGACCTCGGCGTGGACGGATTTCTCAACAAGCCGGTCGAGCCCGCTGTCCTCCTGCAGACGATCGCCGACGTGACATCGTACGAAGAGCGGACCGTCCCGAGGGCGCCGGTAATGGACGACGAGGCCGAGGTGTTGCGCGAGTACAACGAGCGTCTCGTCCACAAGCTCGAGGGTAAGGTCATCGATCTCGAGCGCAGCAATACGATGCTTGAGGGTGCCATGAGCGCGCTCAGCGAGGAGATGGAGGCGAACAAGACCCTCGTCAAGGACCTCAAGGTGGAGGTCGCGGAACGGCGCCGTCGCGAAGAGGAACTCAAGCGCGAGCGGGACTTCACTGCGCGCATCATCGAGACCGCCGACGTACTCATCGTCGGGCTCGATCGCGACCTGCGGATCACCCTGTTCAGTCCCGGTGCCGTAAGGATGTCGGGGTACGCAGCCGATGAGGTTGTCGGGGTACCCTTCATCGATGCGCTCGTGTCCGATGAGGACCGGGCCTTCGCGCTCCAGTACGTGCGCGAGGTGCAGCGTGGGGAGGGCTCGCTCGGTCGGGTGGGCTCCATTCGGACGTCGAGCGGCGAGGTGCGGATGCTCGAGTGGACGGCGACTCTCTCGTCGGACGTTGGAGAAGCAGCGGAGGGAGTGCTTCTGTTCGGAATCGACGTCACCGAGCGACAGACCAGTGCTGCGGTCGACAGGGCGATGGCGCGGATCGACCTTGCGGTCCTACTCGATCGGCCTCGGTCGGAGATACTCGATCTTGCATGCGAGCGCCTGGTGTCCGAGTTCGGTTACGCGCTCGCGTTCATCGTGCTGAGCGAAGAAGAGGGAGATCTCGATCTACATAGTGCGGCGGGGCCGCTCGCGCACCTGGTCGTCGAAGCGGGTGATATCGGAGCGGGGATAGAGGTCTGTCCGGTGCACGAGGCGATGGAGCGCGATTCAGTCACGATACGTGCGGCCTCAGGCTTCGACGTGCCCGGACTCGATGCGACGCGGTGGAGTGCGTTGGAGGTCGCAGCCGTCCCGCTCCGAGCCCATGGCGTGACCATGGGAGCCCTCGGCCTCGTGTCGAGTGTGCCGCATGCGTTCGGCGCGCATCGCAAAGAATCGCTTCGGCGTCTGGCGAATCGTGTCGCGGTGGGACTCCTCGTCGTAGAGGGGAGAGAGCAGGTCGCCCTGCAATCGGCCGCGCTCGAGTCTGCCGGGAACGCGATCATCATCGCTACCGTTGCCGGGAAGGTCTCCTGGGTGAACCGGGCGTTCTCAGTGCTGACAGGGTATGCGGTATTCGACGCGGTGGGTGCAGACATGTTCGCGGATGACAGCGCCTATCGAGAGCCGCTCTATGCGGATGCGTGGAGGCTAGTGCGGGCCGGCAAGGGCTGGCGGGGGGAGTTCACCAACACCCGAAAGGATGGAGCTCCGTATCAGGAGGACGTTACGCTGGCACCCGTCTTCGACGAGGACGGAGCCGTTCGGCATGTGGTGATCGTGAAACAGGACGTGAGCGAACGGCGCGAGGTCGAACAGGTGAAATCGGATTTCGTGGCGGTCGTCTCGCACGAGCTGCGCACGCCGCTCACGAGCATCATCGGGTATCTAGATCTCATAGCGGTCGGCTGCAAGCCTGGCGACACCCCTGACAACATCTTGACGGCCATCTCGAACCTACAGTTGAACGCCAGCAAGATGCACGACCTGATCGAGCAGCTGCTCGAGGTGGTGCAGTTTCGCGCCGAGCTACACCCGCTCGACATCGACGATTGCGATGCCGATGCACTCGTGAGGGCGGCTGTAGAGCGGGCACCGTTCACGAAGTACCACGAGGCTCGTGTCGAAGTGCCCGCAGACCTGCCGCCCTTGCGCTGCGACGCCGAACGCCTGAAGCAAGCCCTGGTGGTCGTTCTGGATAACGCGATCAAGTACTCGCCCGACGGTGGGGAGGTGCGGGTGGTGGTGGCGATGGCCGGAGAGTCCGTGACCATCTCGATCAGCGATGAGGGAGTCGGCATGCCGTTAGACCGCATACCGGGTCTCTTCGAGCCGTTCACGCAGCTCGACATGTCGAGCACGCGCAGGTTCGGCGGTATGGGACTCGGGCTGTTCCTGGCGTACAGCATCGTACGTGCTCATGGTGGTGCGATTACCGCGACGAGCGAGGAAGGCGTCGGCAGCACGTTCACGATACGAGTCCCTATCTCCGGGCCGGGCGGCTAGGGGACCGGGCCGCCCCTTACAGCTCGCTTCAGAGCGTTCTCGCTGCTCAAGCTGATCGCGATCGGTCCTCCGAAGAACACGAACGACGACGTGTCGCGTGCGGCGAGCCATGAGGTCGTCTCGGCGGTCACCCGTTCGCCAAGTACGAGAGGTTCGGAGCGCTGCGCGAGAAGTGGGGCGGTGATCAGCGCATCGGCGAAGACGCGGCCCGAAGCCACACCGAGGCCGCTGCCAGTGAGCACTCCCTCATCAGTCGCCCACGTCGCGAGCGTGCGAGCGGTGTCGTAGCGGTCGGTCCCGCCTACGCGGGTCGGCGCGGGGAGCGCCGCTGCCACTCCCGGCGAGACGGCGCGCGTCCCGCCGACGATGACCGTGTCCGTGACGGCAAGAGAATCGATGACCGCGGCTGAGGCCAGGGGCAGGGAGTCGGGTCGCGTCAGCACGATCGGGGCTGACGAGGCGGCTGCAACGGGGGAGACTGCGAGCGCGTCGGGCCAGTCGAGGCCGGACACGACGAATGCCCTACGGCTCGGTGAGGCCTCACTAGCGAGTCCCTCGGCGATACGCGCAGCCGTCGCGAATCGGTCACTACCCCAGAGCCGGGTGATCTCTGCACCGGGAAGGATCGTTCGAACGGCCGCTTCGGTATCGAGGGCGAGCGCTCTCGGCCCGCCGACGAGGATGACGCGTGAGGGCGCCAGGCGAACGAGCTCGTCCCGCGCCTCGACCGACAGGCGGTGGGGCTGCGTGAGCAGGACCGGACCGGCGAGCGCGTGCGCAAGTGGTCCTGCGGCGAGCGCATCGGGCCAGTCAGCGCCGCTGGCAACCACCGCAACGTCAGCGGTGTCGGGGAAGGCCGTGCGCGAGACCACCGCAGAGGTCGCGTAGCGGTCGCGACCTGCGAGGCGCTCGGTCGCGAGCGGGGGCAAGCCCGTCGCGACCTCCACGGCCACGGTGGTAGGTGCGGCCCGCCAACGGTCGCCGGCGAACGCGCGGACCCACAGCTCGCTCGGGCCGTCGTTCTGTACGAAGACGCGGGCGGTTGTGCCGGTCGTAGTGTAGGTCTGTCCACCCGTGACGCCGTATCGGTAGAACACGCCGGTGCCGGAGCCGGAGGGCGACCATGAGAGCTCGTGTTCGAAACCCCCGAGTGGCCTGACCGACACCGGAACGGGCGGGAGCGCCGGGATCGATGCTCTAAGCGATTCGTAGGCGGCGAGCACGTCTATCCGCCCGTGACCGGTCTCTTCGTCGAAGCCTTCGACCGGTCCGACCGAGCCGTCCGCAGTGGAGATCAGTGCGTGCTCGATGGTGGTGAGCGGGACGTCGGGTACGAGGGACCACAGGAGGGCGGCCGAGCCTGATACGAGCGGCGTCGCGTACGAGGTGCCTGCACGCCGAGAGAAGGAGTCGTTCGGGTTCACCGACCACAGATCCGATGCGGGGGCCACGACGTCGACCTCAGGTCCGAACGTCGAGGAGGGCCAGCGGTTCCCGGCATTCTCGCCAAGATGATCGAGGCCTCCTACCGCAAGGGCTCCGGGCGACGCGGCGGGGTAGAAGACGCCTCGACCAGCGGTGTTGCCGGTTGCGGCCACCACGAGGGAGCCGGCTTCCCGGCACTGCCTGACGGCGGCGTCGAGAAGGAGCCGCTGCTCGAAGGTCAGGCGGCTCGGGTTCGCGCCGAGGGAGAGATTGATGATGCGAGCGCCGCGCGAAGCGGCATCGAGCATCGCTTCGATGACCCACGAGGCCTGGCCGTTGCCGCTTGCGTTCAGGGTCTTGTACACGAGAATCGGATTGCGCGAGGTGTTGAGCACGCCGGCGATGCCGTAGCCGTTGCCGGTCTGGGCCCGGATCATCGAGGCGACCCTCGTACCGTGGCCGTTGTCGTCGGTGGTGTCCCTCGTACCGTCGACGTAGTTCCACACCGGCACGAACTCGCCGGTCTCTTCGCGGAGCGACGGGGTGACGCCCGTGTCGATGACCGCGAGCGCGATACCCGTGCGCTCCGGGACGAGTGAGTGCGGACCTTCGTCGAACACCTCGGTCCACACTGGCTCGAGGTTGATGGCGTGCGGGTGGACGGTGGTAGGGCCCAGGTACGTTCGCTGGCCGGTGCCGCTCGAGACGGCAGCCGGGTACGCGGGGTCGTTGGGGATGGCGAGGAGGTGCATCTCGAAGTCGGGCGCCGCGGCGACCACGTCGGGCCGCCCGGCGAGCTCCGCTGCGAAGGCTTCTACGGTCGTGTGTGCCGGCGCCTCGGCGATCACAAGGCCGTTCGAACGCAACGTCACGTCCTCACTCGGCACGCCCGCCGCCGCGAGGTGCTCGAACGCTTCGCGTGTCACCGTGCCGTCGGCGTAGAGCACGACGACGTGATCGCCGCTCGCAGTCGTGGTCCCCGCGGCCGTGCGAGGCGAGGGCGTCGGCTGCGCCTGCACCGGTACCGCCGACAGGAGTGCAAAGCCGGTCAGCAATACGACGAGGTGTCTGAGGGCGGATCGGAGCGACATGCACGTCCTTTCTCGTGTGTCCGTCGCATTCTATACCGTGAACGGTCTTTCATTCGATGCCCGACACTGGTATCGTCGGTTCGACCTTTAAACCCGGTCCCGTGAGGCCGGCAAGGGATACATACCGACACACCGCTGTGGACCTTGAGTTCACGCCGATGATGGATGTGCCTGCTTGCCGCCTCGGTGAGCAGGCGTTTTGCATCTGGGACCTGTGACGCACGCCACCAGGCGAGCGTGCGGAGGGAGGCGCATCGAGCATGGCGTACCGCACCAAGGCGGTTGTCATGGACGACCCGGCTATCGACCGGGCGCTCACACGGATCGCGCACGAGATCCTCGAGGCCAACAGCGGATGCGAGAGTGTCGCGCTCGTGGGCATCGTGACGCGCGGGACCGTGGTGGCGGCTCGGCTCGCCGAGCGGATCGAGCGGATCGAAGGTGTGGCCGTGCCCGTCGGCACCCTCGACATCTCCTTCTACCGCGACGATGTCGCGACACGCCTCGCGCCGGAGGTGCACCGTACCGACATCCCCTTCGACGTCGAGAACCGCAACATCGTGCTCGTCGACGACGTGCTCTTCACGGGTCGGACGATCCGGGCGGCGATGGACGCGATCATGGATTACGGCCGCCCGAGCTCGATACAGCTGGCGGTCCTTGTCGACCGTGGCCACCGGGAACTCCCGATACGCGCCGACTACGTGGGCAAGAACGTGCCGACGTCGCGCAAGGAGCGCGTACACGTCACCCTCTCCGATGTCGACGGGTCCGGCGACTCGGTCGCCATCGAAGAGGAGGTGGCCGAGTGACCGCGCTCTCGAGCCGCCACATCATCTCGATGGACGATCTTTCGGCCGAGGACATCACCCTCATCCTCGACACGGCGGAGTCGTTCGCCGAGGTGAACGAGCGGCGCATCAAGAAGCTGCCGACCCTCCGGGGCCGCACCGTCATCAACCTGTTCCTCGAGCCCTCGACCCGCACGCGGACGAGCTTCGAGATCGCTGCCAAGCGTCTGTCGGCCGACGCGATCAACATGACCGGTTCGGCCTCGGCCACGGTGAAGGGCGAGAGCCTGCGCGACACCGCCGCGACGCTCTCGGCGATGGCGTGCGACCTCATCGTGGTGCGCCACGCCTACGCGGGAGCGCCGCACGTGCTCACCGAGTGCATGGACGCGCACGTCGTCAACGGCGGCGACGGCATGCATCAGCACCCTACGCAGGCGCTCCTCGACCTGTTCACCATCCGCCGCAGGGCGGGACGCCTCGAGGGACTGACCGTAGGCATCGTGGGCGACATCGCACACTCGCGCGTCGCCGGCTCGCTCGTGCCCGCGCTGCGCACGGTGGGTGCGACCCCCGTCATCATCGCGCCGCCCACCCTGCTGCCCGCGCGCCCCGACGTACTCGGCGCCGAGGCAGCCACCTCGCTCGACGCCGCCCTGCCCGACCTTGACGTCGCCTACATGCTCCGCATCCAGATGGAGCGGGCCGAGGGGATGCCCTTCCCGAGCCTGCGCGAGTACGCGCGCTTCTACGGCATGAACGAGACGCGCCTTGCTGCTGCCAAGCCCAACATGTTCGTCATGCACCCCGGGCCGATGAACCGCGGCGTCGAGGTCTCCTCGGCAGTTGCGGACTCGCCGAGGATGGTCGTGCTCGACCAGGTCAACGCCGGTGTCGCCGTGCGGATGGCCGTGATGTACCTGCTGCTAGGGGGTGAGGGCGGTGGCGCTGCTGCTTAAGGGAGGACGGATCGTCGACCCGGTCGCCGGGCTCGACCGCGTCGCGGACATGATCGTGCGTGACGGGCGCATCGTCGAGATCGGCGAGGACCTCACGATCCCCAAGGGCGTGACGATCGAGTGCGCCGAGAAGATCGTTGTGCCCGGGCTCGTCGATACGCACGTACACCTGCGTGAGCCGGGCCGCGAGTACGCCGAGACGATCGCGAGCGGCACGCGGGCGGCCGCGCACGGCGGGTTCACTGCGGTCTGTGCGATGCCCAACACCACGCCGGTGTGCGACACCGGCTCGAAGGTGCGCTTCGTCATCGAGCGTGCCGAGGAGACCGGGGTCGTACGCGTCCACCCACTCGGCGCCCTCACGAAGGGCTCGGGGGGAGAGGCGCTTGCCGAGATCGGCGACATGGCTTCCGAGGGTGCCGTCGCGTTCACCGACGACGGCCACGGCGTCGCCGACGCGGGCATGATGCGCCGCGCGATGGATTACGCGCGCGCGTTCGATACGGTGGTCGCCAGTCACTGCGAGGACGCTTCTCTCGCCGGTCGAGGGGTCGTCAACGAAGGCGTGGTCTCGACCCGCCTCGGCCTGCCCGGACAGCCTGCCGCCGCCGAGGAGATCCAGGTTGCGCGCGACATCCGTCTCGCCGAACTCACCGGCTGCCGACTCCACCTTCAGCACCTCTCGACCGCTGGTTCCATCGAGCTCGTTCGCGCGGCCAAGGAGCGTGGCGCACCGGTGACGTGCGAGGTCACCCCACACCACCTCTTCCTCGACGAGGACGCGATAGGCCCGGACTACGACACCAACCTCAAGATGAACCCGCCCCTGCGCACTGTCGAGGACCGCGAGGCGCTCGTCGCCGCGGTGCTCGACGGGACGATCGATTGCATCGCGACCGACCACGCTCCGCACGGTCCGCATGAGAAGGCACTCGAGTTCGAGGTCGCTCCGTTCGGTACCACCGGGCTCGAGACCGCGCTCCCGCTCGTCGTCACGCATCTCGTACACACTGACAAGCTCGACTGGTCCGCCCTTGCGCGCCTCATGGCGACCGGCCCGCGCGCGGTCTTCGGATTGCCCGAGGTGAGCTTCGAGGCCGGCGCGGTCGCGGACATCACCGTCATCGACCCGGAGGCCCGCGTCGAGGTGACCAAGGAGTGGTTCGTCTCCTCCTCGGCTAACTCGGCGTTCCTCGGGGGTACACTCCTCGGAAAGGCTACCGACGTGCTCGTCGGCGGCCGGTTCGCTCTCAAGAACGGAAAGGTGGTCGACTGAGTGGCCGACACCACGCCTGCACACGTACCCGCACTGCTCGCGCTCGAGGACGGCACCGTCTTCCACGGCACCGCGTGTGGCGCTGCTGGAGAGGCGTACGGAGAGATCGTCTTCAACACGTCGATGGCCGGGTACCAGGAGGTGCTGACCGATCCGTCGTACGCCGGCCAGATCGTCACGATGACGATGCCGCACATCGGCAACTACGGCGTCAACGAGGCCGACATGGAGTCGCGCGGCGTGTTCGCGAGTGGGTTCGTCGTGCGCGAGATGAGCGTGCTCACCTCGAATTGGCGGGCCGAGGAGTCGCTCCCCGAGTTCCTCGTGCGCCACGGAGTGGTCGCGATGGAAGGCGTGGACACCCGGCGTCTCACGCGCCACGTTCGCGAGCGCGGAGCGATGCGGGCGGTCATCTCGACCGTCGACCTCGATCCCGATTCGCTCGTAGCGAAGGCGGCCGCCTCACCGGGGCTCGTCGGGCGTGACCTCGTGGCCGAGGTGGCGGTCAGCGAGCCGTTCCGGTGGGGGAGCGAGGGTCCCGACGGCACGCTGCCCGTCGACACGGGCATCCTGCCCGTCTCTCCGCGCTACCGTATCGTCGCCATCGACTCGGGCATCAAGTACAACATCGTCAGGCGCCTCGCCGAGGCGAGTTGTGACGTGACGGTGGTGCCACCCACGACCTCGGCTCGTGAGATACTCGCACACGAGCCGGACGGCGTCTTCCTCGCCAACGGGCCGGGCGATCCCGCCGCGGTCGACTACCTCTACTCGACCCTACAAGAGCTGGTAGGCAAGGTGCCGGTCTTCGGCATCTGCCTTGGACACCAGATGCTCTCGCTCGCCGTGGGCTGCTCGACGTATAAGCTCAAGTATGGGCACCGCGGTGGCAACCAGCCGGTCAAGAACCTGCTCTCCGGGCGCGTGGAGATCACGAGCCAGAACCACGGCTTCTGCGTCGACTTCGGGTCGATCGGACCGCTCGTGACCGAGGAGAGCGCGGGCCACTCCCACGAAGCGAACGACCTGGCGGCGTGGGTAGAGGCGGGCGTGGCGCCGGTCGTGCGGTCCGAGCGCTTCGGGCGCGTCCAGCTCACCCACGTCAACCTGAACGACATGACCGTCGAGGGCATCCGGCTGCTCGATGTCCCGGCGTTCTCGGTGCAGTACCACCCCGAGGCGGCGCCCGGTCCGCACGACTCGCGCTACCTGTTCGATGCGTTCACGGCACTGCTCGACGGCCGTGACGACTATCTGACCGCTACAGGATAAGGGGAAAGTGATGCTGAGGAACATCCTGCTGTCGGCCGATCTCACGCCCGATTTCGAGCACATCGCGGACTTCGCGTGCGGTTTGCCCGAGCTTGGCACCAAGCGTGTGGTGCTCGGTCACGTCATCGACGCGAGCGGTATGGAGGGCCCGGTGATCGCCGCCGAGATCGACCGCGCACGAGAGGCGGTACGGGAGTCCGCTGCCGCGCTGGACTGCACGGACCTCGAGATCGAGGTGCGCATCTCGGCCGGCGACGAAGAGGCCTCGGATGGCCTGCTCGCGCTCGCGGCGGGAAGCCGCGCCGATGCGCTCGTGTGCGGCACGCACGGCAAGGGCCCGATGGAGCGGCTCATCGCCGGTTCGGTGTCCGAGGAGATCCTCGCCAACGCCGACCTCCCGGTGCTCATGGCTCGCTACAGCCTGCTGCGCAACGCCGAGGACGCGGCGAACATGGCGCGTCGCTTCGGCCGCACGCTCGTGCTCACGACGGACTTCTCTGCGGCGAGCACGCGCGCGTTCATGTCCGTGCTCGACCTGCCCAAAGCGGCTCTCGGGACGCTTTACCTGCTCCACGCGGTCGACCCGAGCCTCGAGCGCACGAAGGCGCAGAAGGCCGAGGAGGGCGCGGAGTTCCAGCTGCGCAACTGGGCCTCGATGGCCGAGCAGAAGGGCATCACCGCACGTCCGGTGGTCCGCCACGACGACGCCGCTAAGGCGGCGCTCCAGGAGGTCGACGAGCGCCGCGCGACCGGTGTGGTCGCGGGTACGCGGGGCAGGGGAGCGCTTACCGAGGCCCTCCTCGGCAGCGTATCGCTCACCCTTGTGCGCCAGGCGTCGTGTCCCGTGCTCATCGTCCCGTAAGAACCCCGAGTAGAAGAGGACCGCCCGTGCCGCGTCGCGACGATATCAAGAAGATACTGGTCATCGGCTCAGGGCCGATCATCATCGGTCAGGCGTGCGAGTTCGATTACTCGGGCGCCCAGGCGTGCAAGGTCTTGCGCGAGGACGGCTTCGAGGTCGTGCTCGTCAACAGCAACCCTGCGACCATCATGACCGACCCGGAGATGGCCGACCGCACCTACGTCGAGCCGATCACGCCGGAGTTCGTCACCAAAGTCATCGAGAAGGAGCGCCCCGACGCGCTCTTGCCTACCCTCGGCGGTCAGACCGGCCTGAACTGCGCCGTCTCGCTGGCGGAATCCGGCATCCTCGAGGAGTGGGGCGTCGAGCTCATCGGCGCACGGCTCGAGGCCATCAAGAAGGGCGAGGACCGCAAGCTCTTCGCCGAGGCGATGGGGCGCATCGGACTCGACGTGCCGAGAAGCGGGTACGCGTACTCCCTGCGCGATGCGGAGGACATCGTTGCCCAGCTGGGCTTCCCCGTGGTGGCACGTCCGAGTTTCACCCTCGGTGGGGCAGGCGGGGGCATCGCCTACAACATCGAGGAGTTGCGCGACATCGTCTCGCACGGCCTCGCGCTCTCACCGATCGCGGAGGTGCTGATCGAGGAGAGTGTGCTCGGCTGGAAAGAGTACGAGATGGAGGTCATGCGCGACCGCAACGACAACGCGGTGATCGTGTGCTCGATCGAGAACTTCGACGCGATGGGGGTGCACACGGGGGACTCGATCACCGTCGCCCCTGCTCAGACGCTCACCGACCGCGAGTACCAGGTCATGCGCGACGCTTCGATCGCCATCATGCGTGAGATCGGGGTGGAGACCGGCGGCAGCAACGTGCAGTTCGCGATCGATCCAGCCAACGGGCGGATGGTCGTCATCGAGATGAACCCGCGGGTGTCGCGCTCCAGTGCGCTCGCGTCCAAGGCGACGGGCTTTCCGATCGCGAAGTTCGCGGCCAAGCTCGCAGTGGGCTATACGCTCGACGAGATCTCCAACGACATCACCAAGGAGACCCCGGCGTGCTTCGAGCCAAGCATCGACTACACCGTTGTGAAGATCCCTCGCTGGGCGTTCGAGAAGTTCCCTGGAACAGACCCTACGCTCACTACCCGGATGAAGTCGGTCGGCGAGGCGATGGCGATCGGCCGCACGTTCGCCGAGGCGTTCGGCAAAGCGATGCGTTCCCTCGAGAACGGCCGTGCCGGGCTCGGGGCTGACGGCAAGGACCGGTTCAGCGAGAAGTTCGATGCGATGCTCGCGACCCCCACCGACCAGCGCGCGTACTATATCGCCGAGGCGTTCCGCCGCGACTACACCGTCGCGGATGTCCACGGGCTTACCCACGTCGACCCGTGGTTCCTCGCGCAGATCGAACGTGCGGTGGCGGTCGAGGGCGAAGTCGCAGCCGCTGGCGGGCTCGACGGTATCGACGCCGCGCTCATGCGTCGAGCCAAGCAGCACGGGCTCTCCGACGTCCAGGTCGCGCACCTTACCGGTGCGGTCGAGGCCGAGGTCCGTGCGAGAAGACTCGACCTCGGGGTGAGGCCTACGTTCAAATCGGTGGACACGTGTGCCGCCGAGTTCGCCGCCAGCACCCCCTACTACTACAAGACGTACGAGGAGGAGGACGAGGTCGCAGCGAGCGATCGGCCCAAGGCGATGATCCTCGGCGCTGGTCCCAACCGCATCGGCCAGGGCATCGAGTTCGACTACTGCTGCGTGCACGGCGCGTATGCGCTTGCGGAGGTCGGCTACGAGACGATCATGGTGAACTGCAATCCCGAGACGGTCTCGACCGACTACGACACTTCCGACCGCCTGTACTTCGAGCCGCTCACCTTCGAGGACGTGATGGACATCGTCGACGCCGAACGTCCTGCCGGAGTCGTCGTGACGTTCGGGGGGCAGACGCCGCTCAAACTCGCGCACGCGCTCGAGGACGCCGGCGTGCCCATCATGGGCACCCCGCCCGAGGCGATCGATCTGGCCGAGGACCGACAGCGCTTTGCCGAGGTGCTCGATCGCCTCGGTATCGCGTACCCGGCCGCGGGCACCGCGCATACGCACGATGAGGCGGTCGAGGTCGCACGCAGGATCGGTTTCCCCCTGCTCGTGCGCCCGAGCTACGTGCTGGGTGGGCGTGGCATGGTCATCGCGTACAGCGAGGAGTACCTCGAGCGCTACATGGCCGAGGCCGCGAGCGTCTCGCCCGAGCACCCGGTGCTCCTCGACCGCTTCCTTGAAGGCGCGATCGAGGTGGACGTCGACGCGGTCTGTGACGGCGAGAGCGTCTACATCGGCGGCGTAATGGAGCACATCGAGGAAGCTGGGATCCACTCGGGTGACTCGGCGTGCTGCATCCCGCCGTTCTCTCTTGGCGAGGAGACGGTCGAACGCATCGTCGAACACGCTCGCGCGCTCGCGCTCGAGCTCGGTGTGCGTGGGCTCATCAACATCCAGTTCGCGGTCAAGGACCAGAAGGTCTACGTGCTCGAGGTCAACCCGCGCGCGAGTCGCACGGTGCCGTTCGTGAGCAAGGCCACTGGAGTGCCGCTTGCGAAGGTCGCGGCGCGTGTGATGGCTGGTGGCAAGCTCGCTGAGATGGACCTGCCGCCTGAAGGTCGCGACCTCGGGCACTACTCCGTCAAAGAGGCCGTGATGCCGTTCGGACGCTTCCCGGGCGCGGATTCGGTCCTCGGCCCGGAGATGAAATCGACCGGCGAGGTCATGGGCGTGGCGGCCGACTTCCCGGCGGCGTACGCGAAATCGCAGCTCGCGATCGACTACTCGCTTCCCACGGGCGGCACCGCGTTCATCAGCGTCTGCGAGCGCGACAAGCGCGCGATTGTGCCGGTCGCCAAGCACCTCGCGACGCTCGGGTTCGACATCGTGTCGACCCGGGGCACCTCACGCGTGCTCAAGGCGGCAGGCATCCCGGTCACGGAGGTCCTCAAGGTGCACGAGGGTCGTCCCAACATCGTCGACGCCATGAAGAACGGCGAGGTGCAGCTGGTGATCAATACGCCGTTCGGGCAGGAGACGCGCTCGGACGGCTATCACATCCGTGCGGCCGCGATACGTCACGGCATCACGAACATCACCACGGTGCCTGCGGCGAACGCCGTCGTCAACGCGATCGACGCGGTAGCGAGCGGCGACGGGCGCCTCGACGTCATCGCCCTGCAGGACTTCGACGTGCCGGCAGGTGAACCGTCGTGACGACGTGCGGCTGCGCGCACCACACCCCGCCGGAGGTATTCGAGAACGTCACGCTCGTGGCGAATGACCGCGTGGCGGAGGGTGTGGGACTCGTGACGTTCGATGCGCCGCGGATCGCGCGGGACGTGCAGCCTGGCCAGTTCGTCCACGTGCGCATCGCGTACGGCGTCGACTACCTGCTGAGGCGGCCCTTCTCCGTCTACCGCACGCACGGAGACCGGCTCGAGATCCTCTACCAGGTCGTGGGGCGGGGGACGCGTGACCTCGCGCTTGCTACGCCGGGCACCGAGATGGACATGGTCGGGCCGCTCGGGTGCGGCTGGCGCGTCGCCGAGGACACCGCACACGCGCTGCTCGTATCGGGCGGCCTTGGGGCGGCGCCGCTCGGCATGCTGGCCGAGGAACTCGCGGTGCGCGGTATCGCGGTGACGGTCGCAATGGGCGCACCATGCGGAGAGCGACTTGTCGGACGCGACCTGTTCGAGCGCGTCGCGCGACGCGTCGAGATCGCCACGGACGACGGCTCGTGTGGCACGGCGGGGTTCGTGACCGGCGTGTGCGGCGAGATGATCGTCGAGGGCGGCTACGACGTCGTCTACACGTGCGGGCCCGAACCGATGCAGCGCATCGTCGCAGCACAGGCGGCCGATGCCGGCGTGGCGTGCCAGGTGTCCCTCGAGCGACTGATGGCGTGCGGTATCGGCGTGTGCCTGTCGTGCGTCGTAGAGACGAAGTGTGGATTCCGGCGTGCGTGCGTCGATGGCCCTGTGTTCTACGCGAAGGAGATCGTGTGGGGCTCGGTGTACGACGGTTCGTGCGAACTCTGAACCATACGTAGAGGTTGAGGGAGACTGACGACCCAATGAGTGTGAGCGTCGACATGAGCGTTACCATCGGGGGACTCTCGCTCCGGGCACCGGTGCTGACCGCGTCGGGGACCTTTGGCAGCGGACGCGAGTTCTCCGAGCTCATCGATCTGACGCGTCTCGGCGCGATCGTCACCAAGGGCGTCTCGCTCGAGCCATGGGAGGGCAATCCCGCACCGCGCATCGCCGAGACGGCAAGCGGGATGCTCAACTCCATCGGCTTGCAGAACGCCGGCGTCGAGTCGTTCTGCGTCAACGAGCTCGCGTGGCTCGAGACCACCGTGCCCGAGGTGCCGGTTATCGTGAACGTGAGCGGTCATGCCGCAGACGAGTACGCCGCAGTGATCGACCGCCTTGAGTGGGAACCGTTCGTAAGCGGCTACGAAGTCAACATCTCCTGCCCCAACGTCGA
>SLCP01000066.1 GCA_007125735.1 Coriobacteriia bacterium
CGCCATCCGATCGGTCGGATTGATGTGCCGCGTGATCGCCGATGCGATCATCGAAGGCAGGGCGGCTCTCGAGGGTCCCGCCGCGGTCGAGCCGTCGCCGGTCCCCGCTGCCGCTCCGGAAGCTGCCGCTGCGTCCGCCGCTGTCGCCGAGGCGGCCCCCGCTGCTGATGAGGTCGCGACGGAGGCTCCCGCAGAGGCTGCTGCGCCACCTGCCGGCGAGCCTCAGACCGAGGAAGCTCCGCAAGAGCCCGCCGCGGAGTAATCGTCTCACCGCTCGACGAACCCGGACGATCGTATACGGAGGAACGTCCCTATGGATATCACTGCGAAGATGGTGAAAGACCTGCGCGAGTGCACCGGTGCAGGGATGATGGATTGTAAGAAGGCACTCGCCGAGGCCGAGGGCGACATGGATGCCGCTATCGACCTGCTGCGCACCAAGGGTCTTGCCGCGCTCGCCAAGAAGGCGGGACGTGCGACGAACGAGGGCGTCATAGGCGGACACGTTTCTGACGACCGTCGTGTCGGTGCTCTCGTAGAGGTCAACTGTGAGACAGACTTCGTCGCGCGCAACGCGGACTTCAAGTCCTTCGTTGCCGAGGTCGCCGCACACGTGGCCGCAGCCGCTCCGTCCGATCTTGCTGAGCTGATGAGCCAGAACTTCGCTGGCCGGGAGGCGACCTTCGAGACGGTGCTGGGAGAGACGGTCGGCAAGATCGGGGAGAACATGCAGGTTCCCCGCTTTACACGCTACGAGCTCGCTTCGACTGCCGGGGCGGTCACCGTGTACATCCACGGCGTGGGCAACATCGGCGTGATGGTCGAGATCTCCGCCGCCGACGACGGTATCGCGGGATCCGAGATGTTCGCTGCATTCTCGCGTGACATCGCCATGCAGATCGCAGCCGCCTCACCCGTCGCAGTCCTCAGGGAGGACATCCCTGCAGAGGTGACCGAACACGAGATGGCGATCTACAAAGCGCAAGCTGCAGAGAGCGGCAAGCCCGAGGCGATCCAGGAGAAGATCGCTACCGGACGTCTCGACAAGTTCTACAAGGAGGTCTGTCTGCTCGAGCAGGACTTCGTGAAGGACCCGGACGTATCGGTCGCCGATTACGTGCAGCGCACCGCGAAGGAGCTCGGAGGAGCCGTCGAGGTCGTGCGTTTCGAGCGCTTCGTTCTCGGCGAGACCGCACCCGCCGCCGAGTAGGCGAGAGCTGCCGTTCGGCAGTGAGAGTACCTACCGGGCCGGTGCACCAGCACCGGCCCGTGTGCTGTATGCTGACACAGAACGCGCAGGGCAAGGTGACCGGAGACAAGGGGGCAGAGTGGAGCAGTTTCACTTCAAGCGAGTGCTGTTGAAGCTGTCCGGCGAGGCGCTCATGGGTGACGCCAGCTACGGTATCGATCCCAAAGTCCTCGAGATGCTCTCGACCCAGATCAAGCCGGTGGTGCAGGCTGGAGTGCAGGTGGCCATCGTTGTGGGCGGTGGCAACATCTTCCGTGGGCTTGCTGCCGCTTCAGCGGGTATGGACCGTGCACAAGCCGACTACATGGGGATGCTCGCGACCGTCATGAACTCGCTTGCGTTGCAGGATTCGCTCGAGCGGCACGGGGTTTTCACGCGCGTGATGTCCGCGATCGAGATGCAAGCGGTCGCGGAGCCCTACATCCGCCGCCGCGCGATCCGCCACATCGAGAAGGGAAGGGTGGTCATCTTCGCCGCGGGCACCGGGAACCCCTACTTCACCACCGACACGACCGCGGCCCTTCGCGCACTGGAGATCGCTGCCGACTGCATCATGAAAGCCACGAAGGTAGACGGCGTCTACGATGACGATCCGGCCACGAACCCCGATGCGGTGAAGTTCGACGAGCTACCCTACATCGAGGTGTTGAACCGGGGCCTCAAGGTCATGGACAACACCGCGATATCGTTGTGCATGGACAATGGCCTGCCCATCCTCGTCTTCAACATGGAGACCGAGGGCAACATCGAGCGCGCGCTCATGGGAGAGCCGGTCGGTACGATCGTGAGGGGAGACATCACATGATCGACGAAACCATCAAGGATGCATCCGTACATATGGACAAGACGCTCTCCGCGCTTGCCCACGAGTTCGCCACCGTGCGCACCGGACGTGCGTCGGGAGCGATACTCGAGAAGGTCATGGTCGAGTACTACGGCACGCCCACGCCGCTGCAGCAACTTGCGACCGTGACCGTACCCGAGCCTCAGTTGCTCGTCGTGCAGCCCTACGACAAGACCGCCATGGGCGCCATCGAGAAGGCGATACGCTCGGCGGACCTCGGCCTCAACCCGGCCAACGACGGCCAAGTGATCCGAGTGCCGTTTCCGCCGCTGACCGAGGAGCGTCGCGTGGAGCTCGTCAAGGTCTGCCGAGGCTACGCTGAGGAGGCCCGGGTCGCGTGTCGTAACATCCGCCGTGATGCCAACGACAAGCTCAAGCGCGCCGAGCGCGAAGGCGAGATCACGCAAGACGACCTCCACCGGGCCGAGGCCGAGGTACAGAAGATCACCGATGCGCACGTGGCTGAGATAGACGAGGCCCTCAAGCGCAAAGAGGCTGAGATCATGGAGGTGTAGCACCCGCATGGCCGAAACCTCAGCCGAGGAAGCCGCCTTCTTCGGCGACCCTCCTGGTCCCGAGCTTCTCGAGCGTATCGACCCTGCACACATCCCGGCCCACGTAGCCGTCATCATGGATGGCAACGGACGCTGGGCTGCCGCGCGCGGATTGCCCCGTGTGGCGGGCCACCGGGCCGGTGCCAAGGCGGTGCGCGAACTCATCGCCGGTGCGATCGAGCTCGGCATAGAGACGCTCACCATCTACTCCTTCTCCTCCGAGAACTGGTCACGTCCTCAAGACGAGGTGTCGGGACTCATGCGCCTGTTCGTCGAGGTGCTCGAGCGCGAGCTCGCCAATCTCGAGCGCATGAAGGTCCGGGTCCGTGTCGCTGGCCGACTAGAGGACCTGCCACCTGAGACTGCAGATGCGTTCCGGCGCACGGTCGAGGCGACTGCAGGATTCGATGCGCTCACGCTCGTCGTCGCCCTGAACTACGGCGGCCGGGACGAGATCGTCCATGCCGTGCGCTCGATCGCGGCGGAGGTCGCCGAGGGAGCTCTCGCCCCTCGCGACATCGCGGAATCGACGGTCGCAGCCCACCTCTACGTGCCCGAGGTCCGCGACCCCGATCTCGTCATCCGCACCAGTGGTGAGATGCGGGTTTCGAACTTCCTCCTCTGGCAGATCGCCTATGCAGAGTTCTACGTCACAGACGAGCTGTGGCCCGATTTCGACCGCTACGAGCTCCTCCGAGCGGTAGCGGACTTCCAATCGCGTTCCCGGCGCTACGGGGGCCGCTGACGTGTCCAGCCAGCCCGAACAGCAGTCCGGCGGCGTCCGTGCGCGCTTCTCGACGCTGCCCACCCGTCTAGCCACCGCCATCCTGTACGCCGGAGCGTTCGTCGGTGTGATGTGGTGGGGCAATCCGTTCGCGATCGCGACGGTGTGCGCGGTCCTCGGGGGCGGTGCGGTCGACGAGTTCGTGCGTATCGCACGCCGAGCCGATGTCGTTGGACGCGACCTCCTCGCCGTCGCCGCAACGGTGGCGGCACCCTTTGTCGTTGCCGCCGAGGGTCTCGGCGTGTTTCCGGTCGTCTTCGCGGGGGTCCTTGTGGCGGTCACCGTAAGGCACGTCATACACCGCAGGTTCTCGATCAACAATGCGGCGATCACGGTCTTCGGCATCGTCTACATCGGGTTCTCGATGAGCCATCTCGTTCTCATCAGGGCCCTGCCCGATGGGCTCACCCTGGCGCTCGCCCTCCTCGTCAGCGTGTGGGCGAACGATGTCTTCGCATATCTCGCGGGATCCGCATTCGGGCGCCACAAGATGGCGCCCCGCATCTCGCCAAACAAGACATGGGAAGGGTTCGCCGCCGGAACCCTCGCCTCCATAGGCGTGTGGGTCGGTGCAGGATTCCTGATGGACCTGTCGCACACCATCCCCGTTCTCGCAGGGATAGGGTTCGTGCTTGCCGTCGTAGGAGTCGGTGGTGACTTGTTCGAGTCGCGCATCAAGCGGGAGGCGGGCGTCAAGGACTCGGGGACGGCGCTTCCGGGTCATGGCGGCTTCCTCGACCGGATCGACAGCCTCCTGGCCGTGTCTGTGGTCGGATACTACCTCCTCGCTGCAGCGGGTGCGTCGTGAGCGCCCCGGTCCGTCTCGCACTCCTCGGCTCTACGGGTTCGATCGGCCGCCAGACGCTCGAGGTAGCCGCCGCACATCGAGGTCGCGTCGAGGTCGTCGCGCTTGCAGCGCACTCCTCGGCAGAGGCCCTCGTGGAGCAGGCACGCGCGTTCGGGGTCGGGCGCGTCGCGCTTGCCGATGAGGAGGCTGCGGGGCGCGCTGCGTCGCTGCTGTCGGGAGACGGTATCGTGTGTGGGGCGGGTCACGCCGCTGTGGCGGCCCTGGCCGAGGAGGCCGGTGCCGACGTCGTCGTGAACGCGCTTGTGGGCGCTGCAGGGCTGCGAGCAACCGTGGGCACCCTCGACTCGGGGGCGACGCTCGCGCTCGCGAACAAGGAGTCGCTCGTGGTCGGTGGAGAGCTGGTCACGAGCCGCACCCAGCGCCCGGACCAGATGATACCGGTCGACTCCGAGCACTCGGCCATCTTCCAGTGTCTCCTCGGCGAAGACGAGCGCGACGTCGCCGCACTCTGGCTCACCGCCAGCGGGGGACCGTTCAGGGGGCGCACCCGTGAGAGGCTTGCCGAGATCACGCCGGAAGAGGCGCTCGCGCACCCTACGTGGACGATGGGACCCAAGATCACGATCGACTCCGCCACGCTCATGAACAAGGGGCTCGAGGCGATCGAGGCCCACCACCTGTTCGGGGTCGAGTACGACCGCATCCGCATCGTGGTGCATCCGCAGTCGTGCATCCACTCGATGGTCGAGTACGTGGACGGCTCGGTCAAAGCACACCTCGGCGTCACCGACATGCGCATCCCGATACAGTACGCGCTCAGCCATCCGCGCCGCTGGCCCGCGCCGGTCGAACCGGTCGACTTCACGCAGCTCGGCTCGCTGGATTTCGAACCCCCCGACGTCGAGACCTTCCGCTGTCTCGCGCTCGCGCTCGAGGCCGGCCGCGCTGGCGGCACCATGCCGGCCATCATGAACGCAGCCAACGAGGTCGCAGTAGCTGCGTTCCTCGAGGGTAGGTGTAAGTTCACCGACATCGATGCCACGGTCGAGCGCGTGATGGCTGCACACGTCCTCGAGCCGCTCGAATCGGTCGAGCGCCTCGAATCCCTCGATGCGTGGGCTCGTGGACAAGCCATGGAGATGCTCGCATAGCCATGGCGCACCGTTTGCACACGCGTCATCCTGTATACGACCGCGTATCGACCGAGGAGTCCGGCGCATGCCTGAAGCTCTGACCACCATACTCTGGGGTGTCCTGACCTTTTCCATCCTCGTCGTATTGCACGAGGGTGGACACTTCGTGGCTGCGCGCTCCTTTGGGGTGAAGGTCCACGAGTTCATGGTGTGCCTCCCGGGACCCGCCATCCGGCTCCACACGAAGTCCGGCACCGCGTTCGGCATCACCGCGGTCCCGCTCGGGGGATACGTGCGCATCGCCGGGATGGAGCCGGGCCCAGAAGACCCTCTCCTTGCCCGTGCGCTACAGGCCGCCGCTGTAGAGGGCCGGATAGATGC
>SLCP01000034.1 GCA_007125735.1 Coriobacteriia bacterium
TCGAGCGTGATGACGCCGGGAGCGATCACAGGATCCGGCGACATGATCGAGCGAACCTCGACTCCCTCGAGCGTACTCTTGACGACCTGCTGCCGGTACGCGCCCTCGGCAAGTGTCGCGAGGAACCAGCCGATCAGGCCGAGCCATATGAAATCGAAGACCCCTTGGACCACCCCGATGACCGCGAGCGCGACCATCGAGTAGCCGATGAACTGCCCAGAGCGACTCGCCCACAGTGTCGCCTTGAGATGGTCGCCGCTCACACCCCACAGCAGCGAGCGCAACACGCGGCCGCCGTCGAGCGGGAATCCCGGCAGAAGGTTGAACACGCCGACACCGAAGTTGATGAGCGCAAGATACTGCAGCGGCGCCCACACCACATCAGACACCCCGGACGCAGCGAAAACGACGTAACTGAGGTAGAAGACGGCGGACAGCGCGAAGCTCGCGAGCGGACCTGCCACAGCCATCACGAACTCCCGCATCGGGCTGGAGGGCTCGTCCTCCATCTGCGCGACGCCACCGAACATGAACAGGGTGACCTTGCGGACCTTGATGCCGCCGGTACGAGCCACGAGCGAGTGGCTCAGCTCGTGGACGACGATGGATGCGAAGAACAAGAGCGCCGTGAGAACACCACTCGTGACGTTGACGAACGGGGTGCGGCCCGGGAACGCCGCAGGATAGTAGCTGAACGAGAGGGTCGCCGATATCAGCACGAAGATGATCAACCATGTGGGGTTGATCTCGAGCGGAATCCCGAACAATCGTCCGAGCCGGAACGAGGGTAGGTTGAACATGGTCAGAAACTCGCTCCCTCGAGAGCGGTCGCGCACGAGCAGGGTCGCTCGGCCGGCAGAGCGGGGATCATCTCGTAGATGAGGCTCTTGACCTTCTCGTTGTTCTCGGTGAAGACGCGTATCACCTCTTCATTGGTGACAGGTTCGACGCCCTCTGTGCCCACGTCGTGATCGGTGATGAGCGAAATGTTGCAGTAGCAGATCTCGAGCTCCCGAGCGAGGTAGCACTCGGGGTACTGGGTCATGTTGATGACTTCCCACCCCTGCGACGCGAACCAGCGTGACTCCGAGCGAGTCGAGAAGCGCGGGCCCTGGATGACGACGACGGTGCCGGTCGGGTGCGCGGTGATCCCCAGTCGTCCGGCCGTGTCGAACGCGATCGTCCGCATGGTGGGGCAATACGGGTCCGCCGAGGAGACGTGGGTAGTGATCGGACCGTCGTAGAACGTGTCCTTCCTCCCGGAGGTCCGGTCCACGAACTGGTCGCATATCACGAAGTGCCCGGGCTCGATGTGTGACTGGAGCGACCCGCACGCGTTAGGCCCGATGATGCGCGATACGCCGAGCTCTTTCATCGCCCATACGTTCGCCCGATAGTTGATCATGTGCGGCGGGAGTGAGTGGTCTTTCCCGTGCCGCGGGAGGAAGGCGACCGAGCGACCGCCGATCTCTCCGAGCATGATCGGCGAGGACGGCGCCCCGTACGGAGTGTTCATCTTGTGCTCGTGCGGATTGTCGATCAGATCGTAGAAGCCGCTGCCTCCGAACACGCCTATCTCGGCCGACTGGTGCGCCATGGATCTCCTCCGTATCGGTTCGCCGACATGAACACATCCGATTCTAGTGCATACCCCATGAACGGCGCAGACTACGCACGTACGAGACCGCAGGCGTCCTCCGCAGCGGGTATCGGGCGCTCGTCCGCGACCGGTGCGGGGGCCCACAGGGGGCGCCTGAAGAGGTTCGCCGCATCACTCCAGCGCTCCTCCGCTAGTGACGCGCCTCCGGTCACGGCAAGAAACCCGTCCGCCTTCGCATCGAGGTTATCGGCGTGATGGAGAAGGAGGGCCTCGATCGTCGACGGGCGTCGCGGCGAGCCCCATTCCAGCTCTCCGTGGTGCGACAGCATGGCGTGTGAGAGCTTCGTGAGCAACTCGACCGGCACCGAGGAGTTCAGGCGGAGGACCGCGTCACGCATGCGTCGCTCGCCGAGCACGACGTGCCCGATGAGCCGACCCTCATCCGTATAGGACACGGCGCTGTCGTATGCGAGCTCGTCGACCTTGCCGATGTCGTGCAGGAGTGCGGCGGTCACCAGCAGGTCGGTGTCGACCTGATCGTAGAGCGGCCCGAGAGCCCTGCAGACTGTTGCGACGGCAAGCGAGTGCTCGATGAGTCCGCCGAGATACGCGTGGTGGTGGGCGCGGGCACCCGGACACTCGGCGAATCGCGCGAAAAACTCCTCGTCTCCGAAGACCGCTCTAAGTACGCGCCGCAGCGGGCGGCTCTTGACCGATGCTGCCACCGCCTTGAACCGTTCGACGACCTCTGCACGATCGCGCTTCGATGTTTCCAGCAATTCTGCAGGGTCGTACGCGTCAACAGGCCGCATTCGGTCGACCGCTATCCGTTTCACGCCGCGGTACGCGGTCACCGTGCCTTCGATGCGCACGACCGATCCCGATGGCACCGCGGCTGCCTCGGGCGTGGGCCTGAAATAGACGGCGGGAATCCGTCCGGTGCGGTCGGACACCTCGAGCGCGAGAAACGCCTCTCCTCCGCGCGTGCAGCGCATCTCCTTGCCGCACACCGCGAACACCGCATCAACCGACATGCCCTGGGACAGTTCCCTGACGTAGTTCCGCCGCATCTCCGCGCCCTCTCGTGACCGGGTATCCTGAAAGTCACGATACGCGACGGCTCTGACACGTCAGACCAGGCCGGCGTACTCCTTCACCCGATCCTGACCCGCGCCTTGCTTCCCGGCTCGATGCCGTAGCGCTCAGCTGCGTTCTCCTGACGAACGGCAAGCGTGAGCCAGCCGGACGAATCGATGAGGACGACCGGCTCTCCCTCATCTACGTCGGCGAAGGTCTTCGCGAAGGGGACGTCGAGAACGAGGTGTCCGAATCCGAGCTCGAGGCGCTCGGCCTCGAGTCCCATCTCAGCGATCTGCTCGGCGGCGATCCTGATGCGCACTGAGCCGAACCTGTCATGCTCTATGACCTCGGCGATCACGTAGTCGCCGTCTATCTCGGTCGGCCTCACAGGCGCCGGGACGAGCGTGGCTGGATCGATCGACGTCCCGAGAGACGTCGGCTCGACACCGCATGCGAGCGCCGCAGCCGCCGGAGCCAAGACGTCGCGAGCGTGGAACGTGCCGAGCGGTTCGCGAAAGTCGATCTTCGAGGGGTTGATCGCTATCGCCAGCGCGATCCCGCCCGCCCGCTCGCCTGCCAGCATGAGTACGCCGTTGTCGGGCCCCACGAGACGTACACCCGTCTCAGTCACCAGGCAGAGGTCGTGTCGGGAGCCCCCTACCGTTGGGTCCACGACGACCAGGTGGATGGCATCGGGAAGCTGGTAGACGCCGGCAGCGGCGAGCGCCGCTCCTTTACGCACGTCGTAGGGGGGGATCTGGTGGCCGAGGTCCACGACGCGCGCGAGGGGACAAGCGCGATGAATGACCGCGTGGCACACGCCGACCCACGTGTCCTCAAGCCCGAAATCGGATACGAAACAGACGATGTTCTGCACGTAGGCGTACCTTCCGACGGAAGCGCGATCATTCACACTATACCCCGTGCACCAACCGGCACGGCACGGATGGCTCGCATGCTCTACCATGCAGTGAGGTGGGATACTCGGTAGAAAGGCGATCGCGATGCGTCTGCTCAGGACGGCGGTGTCCACCCTGCTCCTCGCTCTCGTGTGCGCCACCGCCACCGCATGCTCGGGTCCATCCGTGGTATTCGTCGATGAGGAAGCCTCCTACACGTTGGATGAGATTGGCCTCCTGCCCGACGCGCTTACACGGCCAGCGTTCGAGGGACGCCCGACCGATGATGCGGCACAACTCCGCCGCGAGGCCCTCGTCGAGCTCCGTGGCGAAGGGGCCGGCGCAGCCGAGCTTGCGGAGTTCATCACCCGCTCCCTGCCCACCCAGACTCGGGCGGTGCCGTACTACGGAGAGGCCGCCCTTGTCGACGATGAGCCGGTCTGGATCGTGGTCGAGCTGTGGGGGTCGGAAGGGGGCACGCTAGACCGCACGCGCACGTGGGTGTTCGACCGCGCGACCGGAGAGATCATCTATTCCTCGTCCGGGCAGTGACGGTCTTCGTTCCCGAGCCGCCCCGCCTGGGCCCGAGAACTCAGCGCGCACTGCACGCAAGCCATTCCTCCACCTCGCGGCCGATGCGCTCCTCGCTGACACCCGCTTGCCGCAGGTCGTGGGCGTAGAGCGCCGCGATGACCGTCCGCCGGTACCGCGCCACCTCGGGATGCGAGGAGCGAGCGGACATCCTTCGGAGGGTCTCGTCGAAGTACGCGCGCACCCTGCGCCGCATCTCTCTCGATGTCGACCACTCGGTATCGCGCAGGTTACGACGGGTGGCCTCGCCGGCCATCTCCGCCAGCGCAAGCGGCACACCGCGCGATACGATCGCGCGCTCGGCACACGAAGCCACGAATCTCTCGAAGCCTTCGTCGGTACAGGTACACAAGCCCATGCAGCACCACCTCCATACGAACGTGCGTTCGCACAGAGAGTAGCGCCCTGCTCTGACACGCGGACTCAGTCTTCCTCGAGGGGGACCACCATCGCGATGGAGTCACGGTTCACCGCGACGTACTCGGCCTTCCAGAGCATGTCCTGTCCGTGCAATGGAAAGACGCTGGCGTCGGTGATCGCAACGAAATCCTTGGCCTTCGAGTTCAGCGCGTCCGTCAACCGGCTACCGGACAGCACGTGCATCTCCCCCTCGATGCGATAGGCCGAGGTCGCGATCATGCAGCGCACCTGCTCCTTGTTCGTGAAAGTCACGCGTAGCCCCCTCTCATCCACGGCGCCCCTGTGCACACTCTAGCACCGGAAGCGCGACGGAGCAGCCTCCGGGGCTCAGAGCGTCAGACCGACGAGCCACCACTTGAGCGCTGCACTCGCCCACAACTCGACCAGGGTCAGCACGAAAGCAATCGTGATCGGCAGCCACGCGTCCCTCAGCCGCCTGGCCCGACGCTCGAAGAAAGGAAGCAGGCACACGATCACGAGGTTCACCGCAACGAACGTCACCACGATGGCGGCTGCGACCGTGAGCGCGAACAGTGGACCGGTCTGCGGCATCACCCACCACGTCACAGCGTAGGCGAACGGCACCCCCGCAAGGTAGGTCGCAGCAGCTCGTGACGTGCCGAGAAGCCGGTTTCCGCTCGCGTCCTGCCAGAGTTGCCCGTTGAGCAGCGGCGTGATCCACGCGGCGATGGCGAACCCCGCCATGATCCCCGTCAGGAGGCGCAGCTCGTTGGTCGTCCCTCGAAATCCAGCGTAGGATGTGACGCCGTCGAAGACCATCGCGGCAAGCCCGAAGGCCAACACGACGTTCACCCATACTCGAGGCGGGTTCGCAGGACGATCTCGATGGAGGACCGCCACGATCGCAAGCCCGACCACGAAGCCTACGTATATGCCGGTGTCGCGCGCGCATACGGGGACCTGAAGCCCTGCGGAGACGAGTGTTCGCTCCGGAAGCTGGTGACACAGGCCGAATCCGAGTATGTCCAAGAACGACTGGAGCACCGAGACTCCTTGGAGCGGCGGAAGGCCGATCCGAGGACCGGCCTTCCGGGCGTCTACGAATGGTCGGGATGGCGGGATTCGAACCCACGACCTCTGCGTCCCGAACGCAGCGCTCTACCAAGCTGAGCCACATCCCGACGAGGCGGTATGATACA
>SLCP01000097.1 GCA_007125735.1 Coriobacteriia bacterium
CTCGGGAGCGGCCGCGCTCGCCGCGGTCGCGCTCTGTCCCACGGCCCGCGACTACGTGCTCGCATCGCACCGCTCGGCCGAGCCCGGGCACGCCCTACTCCTCGGCCACCTCGACGCACGCCCCGTGCTCGAACTCGACATGCGCCTCGGCGAGGGGACGGGCGCAGCGCTCGCTATGGGCATCGTGGATGCCGCGTGCAAGACGCTCTCTGGGATGGCGACGTTCGCGGAGGCGGGTGTCGCAGGGGCTGAGGGATAGGCTTCGGCGCAACGGAGTACGCGCACGCAGGCGGCCTACGTCGGACCTGCTGTCGCGCTGCCAGCAGCCACGCGGTCGAGGACCGTCTCGGCCACGTCCTCGAGCGGCACGACATCACACGCTGCGCCCACCTCCACGGCTACACGCGGCATCCCCCACACCACCGCCGAGCTCTCCGCTTCTGCAAGCGTGAAAGCGCCCGCCTCGCGCATCGCGAGCAGCCCGTGTGCGCCATCGGTTCCCATGCCGGTCAGGATCACGCCGACTGCGGCGGGACCGAGAGCCTCGGCTGCCGACCTCATCGCCACGTCGACAGAGGGTATGTGGGTCGTGTCGGGCGGGTCCTTGTCGAGGCGCAGTGTGTTGCGACCGTTCACCCGCGCGATGTGGACCTGAAGACCGGATTGAGCGATGAGGACTCTGCCGCCCTCGAAGATGTCGCCATCCCGGGCTTCACGGACCGGAACCCGCGTCAGGGTATCGAGCCGGCTCGCCAACGCTGCGGTGAAGCCGATCGGCATGTGCTGCACGACGAGCACGGGAACCGCAAGGTCGCTTGGGAGAGCCTGCAAGACGCGCTTCAGCGCTGCCGGACCGCCGGTCGAACACCCGATGATGACGCCCTCGATAGGCTCGGCGTCTACTCGCTCCGCATGCTCGAGCGCAGGCTCGGCGCCTGGGAGCTCCTGTTCGTCGGGTCGGCCCTGCGCCTGAACGCCGTTGCGGGCCGTCCCAAGCGTCTCGACATCGACCTGGGCCGCCGTCCGTATCTTGCTCACGAGCTCCTCGGCGATACGCGGCATGTTCATGTGCGTCAGCCCGGTGGGCTTGGTGACGAAATCGACGGCGCCTGCTTCGAGCGCGGCGAGCGTGTACTCCGCATTCTCGGTAGTCACCGAGCTCAGCATCAGCGTGGGAACCGGGTGGGTGCGCATGACCTTCTCAAGGACGGTCACGCCGTCTTCGACCGGCATCACGACATCAAGCGTCATCACGTCGGGCTCGACGACGCCGAGCATATCGAGCGCCTCGCTACCCGAACCGGCAGCTCCGACGACCTCTATGTCCGGGGTCGACGACAAGATGCGCGTGATCGCCCTGCGCATGAACGGCGAATCGTCGACGACGAGCACCCTGATCATCCGAGTATCACAGCCTCACTCACGGACGGCTCCGCTCTCCAGCGGCGCCTCGACCGGCTTCCGGTACCCGATCGCCTTTCCGACCTGCACCATCTCAAGCGCGTTCGTGACGTTGAACAGCGACTCGGAGTGCCCGACGAACATGTGCCCAGCCTCACGCGTCACGCCGACGAGCCCATCGAGAGCACGCAACCTGTTCACGTTGTCGAAGTAGATCATGACGTTGCGACAGAGCACGACATCGAACATCCCGAGCGACAGCAGCTTCTTGGTGTCCATGAGGTTGACCTGGGAGAATGAGACCCGGCGACGCAAGCTCTCCTCCAGGCGCAAGACGCCTTCCACCGGCTTGAAGTACCAGTCGAGATAGCGGCCCTCGGCGCTGCGGAACGAGTTGCTCGTGTACTTCGCATGACGGGCCTTCTCGAGCGCGCGGCTACTGATGTCGACCCCATGTATCTCGATCCGCCGCCCCGTGTCGAACAGCCCCGCCTCATCGATGAGCATCGCGATCGTGTACGGCTCCTCTCCGGTAGAGCATCCCGCCGAGAGGATCCTGATCGAGCGCGCGCCTCCGGGAGCGTCGCGCACGATCTCGAGGAGCGCCTCGATCTGCGTGAGCTCCCTGAAGAAGTACGTCTCGTTGTTGACGATCGCGTCGACGGCGCGCTCAAGTTCAGAGCTGTCACCGTACTTGAGCAGGTGGTAGTACTCGGTGAAGTCCTCGGCTTGCGTATCCTGCATCGCGCGGGCCAGCTTGCGGGCGAACGTCGCGATCCCCTCGTCGGGCGTGTAGATGCCGCAGTAGTCTGCGATGACGTCCCGCAAGAGCCTGAACTCGTGCATCCTCAGCTCGGTGGCAACCGCACTCACTCCGTCCCACCTCCTCGGCGCGCGGATTCGATCGCGGCGTGTACGGCCGCGCGCACGGACTCATCCGTCTCCGCGGATGCGCACTCCTCGAGCCGGAGCGCGTGGTCTGCGCGTTCGCACACGGAAAGCCCGAGCGCGGCAGCCCACCGGTGCTCTACATCATCGGATTCGAGCAGCTCGAGAAGGTGCTCGACGCCTTCCGGTGTGCCGATTCGGCCGAGTGCGACGTAGATGCGCCTGCAGACGGCGAGCGTCACCATCGGGGACAAGGCGATGAGCCGAGGAACCGCCGAGCCCCCGAGTTCCTCGAGACCTTCGAGCGCCTCGTCGGCGAGCAGGTCGTCGGCGAGCATCTCGACGAGCCTGTCGACGCCCTCCTCCCCGTAGGCGCCCGCGATGATCGAGACGGCCTTGCGGCGCACCAGGGGCTCCTCGTCTGTGAGCGCGCGCTCCATCACGCTGCGCACGTCCGGCACGCGACACCGCTCGAGTGCCTCGACCGCGGCAAGCCTGACGTTCCAGCTCGGCTCTGTGCCGCTGAGCACGAGTACCGCGATGTCTGACGGCCCGATCGCGATCAGCGTGCGGAGCGCCGCCTCGCGGACATCGGGCACCGGGTGCTTGACGAGCTGAACGACGGCAGGGACCTCCTCGGCCGAACCGCACCGGCGGAGCGCACCGAGAGCTGAGACGACGATACCGATGTCGGAGCTGTGCAGAAGACTGCGCACGAGTGCAACGTCCTCGGAGTCCGCTCCCAGCGCAAGCCCGCGCAACGCGGCGGACGTGATCGATGTCGAGCCCTCCTCTATCGCTTGCCGAAGCGCGCGACGCGCCGTCTCCTCGCTTCTCATCGCGAGCGTTCGGATTGCGGTCACCCGCAACTGGTGGTCGTCGTCGAGCGCGAGCGTGAGCAGCACGGAGAGCGCCTCGTGGCCCTCCATCTTGCCGAGTGCCGGCGTGACCTGCTTCCTGACCCGGGGGCTCGGATCGCGCGCGAGCGTGAGTGCGAGGTCCCACAACCGCTCCTGACCGGCGCGCCACTCGGTCCTCTCGAGCACGCTCGCCACCGCAAGCCGCATCGACTCGTCCCCGCTCTCCGCCATCGTCGAGAGCTCCTCGAGGGCGACGTCCTCCTCGAGGGTCGCGAGCACCTCGGCCGCAGCGGTGCGGACCTCCTCGAACTCGTCGGTCAACAGCCTGGCGAGAACGCTCGCGTGCTCCGCCCCGCCGAGGGACGCGAGTGCGCAGATGGCGTCGATGCGCACGGAGATGTTCTCGTCGTCGATCAAGCGGAGCACCATCGGCACGTCGCGTTCGTCACCGGCCATGCCGAGCGCCCGCGCAAGTACCGAACGCACCGCGGGATACGTGCTGCGTGCCGCCGCTTCGAGGTGGTCGCGCACCCCTTCGATCCCCTCGGCGAGGAAGCGCGATGCATAGCCGATGAGTTCGGGCGTCTGCGCCGCCTGACACACCGCAGGGGTCAGCTCGGGCACGCCGAGCCACACCGCGACCTTCATGCCGGCGACGCGGTCCTCCCCGTCGTTGCCAAGGCACGCGACGATCGCGTCGCGCAACTCGGCAGCGGCGTCCGGTCGCAGCTGGTCGCGCAGGACAGCGGAGACCGCGGCGGCGGCCGGGTCCTCAGGCTGAACGAGATCAGCGAGAGCACGCACGACGCTCGTGCCGTACATCACACTCGAGCCCTTCATCGAGCGCACGAGCGGTGCGACACCGCGCACGTCGCCCAATCTGCCGAGGGCTTCTGCGCACGCGGCACCGATGGGGTCGTCACCGAGTTTCGATGCGAGCGGCATCACCGCACGACACGACTCGATCGCACCGAGCGCTTCTGCCGCCGCGACCGACGCGAAGGTACCCTCTTCGAGGACGCCGAGGAGCGGCCCGACCGCCTCCTCGCTGCCGATTCGGCCAAGTGCCTCGATGACCATGTGTCGGACGTTCTCGTCCTCCTCTGAGTCGAGCATCGGCACGAGGTGCTCGAGAGCCGCGGGGTCTCCGATCTGTCCGAGCGCGAGCGCGGCGAAGTTCCGTACGTCGGCCTCGTGAGAACCGAGCTCCCGGACGAGCACCTGCATCGACTCGGTGTTCCTCTTGATGAGCGCCTTGATCGCGGCATTCCGCTCGCCCGCGTCGTCCGAGTACAAGAGGTCGCCGAGGATCGATGAGGCGTCGACATCCGTCTCGCCCGCGAGTGCGGTCGCCGCGGAGCGGCGCACCCGCCAGTCGGGATCGGCAAGCGACTCTACGAGCCCGAGAACCGCACCGGGACTCTGTTCCACCCGCAGCTCCTCCACCCGGCGACGTCTGCGCTCGCCTTGATCGAGCTCCTCCAGGTTCTCGGCCCCGATGGGGATCTCTGCGGCGGCGGCCGAAGAGCGATACATCGCTTGGGAATCACCCACGCAGGCCACCCCCTTCCCGCCCTGTCCCCGCATCAAGCGGTTTGCGGTAGAGGGTCGCGCTCGGGTGACTCCACCGCTCGAAATCGTTGCAGACCAGGTGTAGCAGGTCTGCCTCACCCGTGAGCAACCAGCCTCCCGGGTGCAAGGAGTCCCAGAGGCGCGAGACGAGCGTGGCCTGCGCCTCCCGTGGCAGATACACGAGTACGTTGCGGCAGAGCACGACATCCTGTCCCGACATCCGCGGCCCGGCTATGAGATTGTGCACCGCGAAGCGCACCTGGCTGCGAAGCTCGGGCTCGATGATGGTGGCGCCGTCCGCGTCCGTACGGGTGTATCGGTCGACCAGCGGCTCGAACTCCTCTTCGACGCCGAGCGCAGCGCTCCGGTGACGGTAGACGCCCCTGCGAGCGTGCGCGACGGCCGAGGCGGAGATGTCGGTCCCGACCACGGTGAACGCACCGGCTCCCGAGTGCGAGAACTCCTCGGCGGCAAGCATCGCCAGTGAGTACGCCTCTTCTCCGGTCGCACACCCGGCCGACCAGAGGCGAACGGGCGTGCCGCGCCGCTCCCCGACCTCACGCGCCTCAGGCAACACGACGCGCCTCAGCAGTCTCATCTGCGGGGCGTCTCTGAACAGGCGCGTCTCCTTGACCGTGACCTCGCCGACGAGCCGCTCGACGAGCCGAGTCGCCCCGGCCCTGTCGCCCAGCAGCAGCGCTTCGAGCTCCTCACGGCTTGCCACGGAGCACTCGCGCATCACCGACGGGAAACACGCGGAGGCGCGCTGGAGCCATCCGGGCGCAAGGCGCACGCCGGTGACCTCGAGCGCACGACGCTCGAACCGCTGCTCGAAACTCTCCGGTGTCCGTGGGCAGGTCAACACGTCACACTCCGCTACGCCAGCTTGAACTTCTCGACGACCTCTCTGAGGTTCGACGATTGGTCGGCGAGGTTGTTAGCTGCGCGGGCGAGCTCGGTTATCCCTGAGAGGTTCGTCCGGGTGGCCTGTGCGATGTTCTCCATCGCCATGACCATGTGCTCACCGC
>SLCP01000022.1 GCA_007125735.1 Coriobacteriia bacterium
AACCCCGGGTTGATCGTCTCGAAGTCGACGAAGTAGAGCGGAAACGGTAGCTCGTCGAGACGACGCATCACCGCTGGGTCCGTGACGAGGTCGCCTTCGAGATTGGGCGCGGGTACGTCGCGGGTACACCACGCGTGGAATTCGCACGCGTAGGGCTTCTCGCACGAGACGTCCGCGGGGGCCTCCGGTACGTCGGGCAGGGCGAGCACCGCCATCATCTCGGCCAGATGGAGCGGCACGTCTGCGATGTAGTCGAATGCCTCTGAGGTGACGTCGGTCGCGGTCAGCAGCGCGTGCGGGTCGTATTCGCCTCCCGGGTAGACGTAGGCCTTGTCGAGGTGCATGAGCGAGACGCGACGCACGTCGATCCCGCTGCCGAGCAGCACATGGAGCTGCACACCCACATCGGGCAGGTGCTTGGCCGGATCGTACCTGCCCGTCGACTTCACCTCGATGAGCTCCCAGCTACCGGATCCGTCTTCGATGCGTCGAAGCACGTCGGCGCGGATCTTGACGTTGTCGTGCACGAACGCAGCCTCGAAGATCGCGGTCGCGCCGGCATCGATCGCTCGGCGAGTGGACTCGACCGCCTCGCGGTGGTGGAAGTGGTCCTCGGTGATCAGGATGCCGCCAGGGTAGCGCTGTTGCGCGAGCTCGCCGACCTGGTGACCCACATCGAAGCGGGCCTGTTGTGCAGGCGTGGGAGCGCTTGCGAGGTCGTAGTGGTGTACCGCCAGATAGAGTGCGCGCGAACAGCGCAGCCCCTTGACGTATCGGGACTTCGAAAGGCGATCGGCAAGCTGCATGACACGCCTCCACTCGTGAATGATCGACCTCTCAGCCACTGTACCGCACGGGTCTGACACGCATCTTACCGATGTCTACTAGCGTCGTGACATGCACAGGTCTACGCTACGATGGTGTGAGGTGATGGCGCGACGGGAGGACGCTCATGCGAATGGAACGAGCCAGGCTTGCGGTGACCGTAGCGGTCGCAGGAGCACTCATCGCGGCGCTGGCGGCGTGCTCGCCCACGGTCGGACCGCCTGCCGAGGAGCCCGCACTGCGGGGCGTGATCACGATGCTGACACCAGGCGAAGGCGGCGGCGTCGTTCGCGTCGTGTGGCACGAGGACACCGGCGAGCGGCGGGAGCTCGACGCGTGCGACGTCACGGTCGGCGTGGAAACCGAGGTCTTCGACGAAGGGGGCGCGTTGATCGGCTTGGCTGACCTCGCCGAACGCGACGTCGTCGACGTGTGGATCTCCGGCCCGATCGCGGAGTCGTATCCGCCACAGGCGACTGCCGATGCGATTCAGCTGATGGGCAGGTTCGACGCCATGCGGCCACTGCCTATCCCGCCGGGGCTGCTGTCGCCGTAGGCGCGGGGGCGCACGCGATGGTGTGGCGTATCGTCTGCCGAGAGGAGCTCGCGTGATCAAGGTCGCCGTGTGGGGAACCGGGATGATGGGTCAGGGGTTGCTGCGCTTCATTCTCGACCGGCCGCGCGACGTCGAGCTCGTGGGCGCGATCGTCACGAACCCAGCCAAGGAGGGTAAGACGGTTGGCGAGCTCCTCGGCGACTGCGAGTGCGGCGTCCGCATGACCACTGACGCCGCGGCGGTACTCGCGCGGAAGCCCGATGTCGTCTGTATCTGCACGCAGAGCAATCTCGACGAGATCTCAGACCAGGTCGAGCCGAGCGTGCGTGCGGGCGCGAACGTGCTCTGCATCGCCGAGACGCTCGCGTATCCCTGGGCGAGCGACCCTGCGTGGGCCGAGCGCTTCGACGCACTCGCCCGCGAGCACGGCGTCACGATCCTCGGCACCGGCATCAATCCCGGGTTCGTGCTCGACGCGCTCATCGTGGCGTGGACGTCGGTCTGCCTGCGCGTCGACCGCGTAGAGGCGCGGCGCGTCAACGACCTCTCGCCGTTCGGGCCCACCGTCATGGCGAGCCAGGGTGTCGGCACCACCGTCGACGAGTTCGAGCAGGGTGTGGCTGACGGTACGATCGTGGGCCACATCGGCTTTCCCGAGTCGATCCACCTCATAGCTCGCGCGCTCGGCTGGGCGATCGACGAGGTCGTCGAGGTCCGCGAACCCATCGTCTCGAGCGTCGTCCGCGAGACGCCGCACGTGCGCGTTGAACCGGGGCACGTCGCCGGCTGTACGCACATCGGCCGAGGGTACAGTGCGGGTGAACTCAAGATCGAACTCGTCCACCCTCAGCAGATCCACCCGCACCTCGAGGGTGTCGAGACCGGCGACTTCATCCGGATCGTCGGCGATCCGTCGGTCGACATGCAAAACGCACCCGAAGTCCCCGGCGGGAAGGGTACGTACGCAAGTACAGGCAACTACATCCCTCTCATAGGCGCGGCACCGCCGGGACTGCTGACCGTGGTGGACATGCCGCTGCCGAGATTCTGGGAGCCGACGCGTTAGGGGGCGACGCATGGCCGAGGAGAACGGCACCGGTGTGGGCGACGGTGAGCCGCTGGCTGAAGCGCCGTACCCGTCCGACCGCTGCGAAGCCGGACAGTGGGTGGAGGTCGAGCGGGTGCTGCTCGAGCCGGCAGACCGCTCTGAGCACTTGCCCGACGACACCGCCGCCCAGCCGCTCCGGGTGTGGGTGCGGGGCTTCGCGCGCGCTGCGGCAGACCTCGGCGACGAGTGCGAGATCGAGACCGCGACCGGGCGTGTCATCACTGGTGTGCTCACGGCGGTCAATCCCGGCTACAGCCATACGTTCGGCACGCCGCCGCCTGGCATCGCGTCCATCGGACGGGACCTCAGGGGACGACTGGCAGCGTACCGCGAGCGAAACCCCTAGCCTGCTGTCTTGCGCTGCGTCCCGTCCGGTCGCGGGCGGCGCCTGCGCTCCGTGGGCTGCGGCAGCAGTTCGAGCCGTGGCCCGTCTTCCGCGTCGAACCAGAGAGGATGCCGCTTGCGTGCGTACTCCTCGCGCACGCGACCTGTGAACATCGCCGGCAGGAGCGGCCGGTTCGCTTTGACGAGGAACGCCGCGAGGTGGGCGAGCACGCCGAGCACGAGCAGCATCGCCGCCACGTTATGGAGCATCGTCGTCCAGAAGAGCACCGGACCCGGCAGCAGCACGCCCGGCAGGTTCTTGACGACCTTGACCACTCCGGTCGCGGTCACGAGGAGCAGGTTCGCGCCGATGAACGCGTAGGCGAGGCGCTGCTCGGCCAGGTACTTGTGTGACGGCGGTTCTTCTCCTCGGCCGAGCATGGCGCCGATGATCTGGACCGACTCCTTGACGTCGCCGCGCCGCGGCAGGATGTCGAAGCGGCGGAGGCGGAGTGCGTAGACGATGTGGAACGCGATGCCGGTGATAAGCCCGATCGAGGCGGCGTAGTGGACGATGAGCGTGATGCCGAAGTCGCCGCTCCACGCCATGCCGGGCAGGTCCGTGACGCCGTAACGGGCGTACATCGGCATCTGGCCGAAGCCGGAGAAGATGAGGGCGAACGTCGACAGCGCGATGAGCCAGTGCGCGATGCGATTGCCGAGGTCTTGGCGAGCGACGGTGCGCTTCTTGGCGGGGCGGGGGCTCATTCGGCATCATCGCCCTTCACGATCTTGGCGGCGGCGATCGCGGCGGCAGCGACTCCCACGACGGGGCCGAGCGCCATGCCGAGCGCCATGTCGTTCGCGGTGTCGAGGCGGTTGCCGACATTCGGTTTCATATGCGGCACGCCCGTGCGGTTCTTCTTCGACAGCGCGATGCGCTTGCGGGACAGGGCGGTATCGATCCGGTCGAACGCAACGGGCGAGACGTAGAAGGTGGAGGTGCCCCCGTTCTCGGCATCGCCGTAGAGGTGACCGCCGATCTCCTCGGTACGGGCACGGGCCAGGGCACGCATCTCTTCTTGGTCTCCGAACGTCACCGCACCGCTGGGGCATGCCTCGACGCACGCGGGAACGCCTCCTGCGGCGAGGCGGTCGGCGCACATGTCGCACTTGTACATCACGCCTCCGCCCATGATGCCGGGAAGCACGTTGAGGTAGAGCCCCACGCCTGCCTGGCGCTGCGGGATGCCCCACGCGCAGACGTCGCGACACTTCGCGCCGCCCATGCATCCGCTGTGGTCGATAACGACGGCGCCCTCGGCGGTCTTCTCCTGGACGCCGAACGGGCAGAGGTTGGCGCACGGCGGGTTGTCGCAGTGCATGCAGCGGCGGGGGATGTTGACCGAGACGCCGTCGACCTCGAGCTGCTCTACGTAGATCCAGTTGTACGGCGTGAGCTTATCGGTGTCGTCGCGCTGCTCCTGCCAGTCCTCGAAGCCGTCGGTCGGCCAGTTGACGGGGATGTCGTCGACGGGGTCGGGGTAGCGGTTGGTGTTCTTGGTGCGGCATGCGGTCACGCATGCGCCACACCCGGCGCACTTCGTGAGATCGATGAAGGTGGCCTTCGTCTGCCCCGTGGCAGGCGCGGCGAACGCTTTCGCCGGTTTAGCTATCGCTGCGGTGGCGGCGACGGTCCCCGCGAGGACTCCGCGGCCAAGAAACGCTCGTCTCGATATCGACTCCATGCCCCTTGTCCTCCCGGTAGCGGGTACGAGAGTCTGCGATGCTAGGATACCCTAGGGGGTATGTCAAGTGCCTACTACGGTCTCGGCCGTTGAGCTGGTCGAAGGTGGAGCCTCCCCATGTCATGATGTGCGATGCCTACCCCCGTATCGGCATGTTGACCCTCCGGCATGATAGGGAATACTCGGAACATGCGAACGAGAGAGCGGCGACCATGGTGAAGCGGGCCGAGGAGTTCATGGCGCGGCGCGGCGAGATCATGCAGCGCGCGCTCGGTATGGACTACGCCGAGTTCGAGCGCTCACCCATCGCGTTCGACTACGAAGCGCTCATGGGGGCGCACGGGTACTCGCTCGCCGACATCATCGCGATCCAGCGCGCCGCCGGGGTCGGCGGCACGCCATTGCTCGAACTCCGCAACCTCACCGACCTCGTGCGTTCGTACGCGTCGGCGGGCCATGGCGCGCGGCTGTTCGTGAAGGACGAGGCCGCGAATATGGCCGGCTCGTTCAAGGACCGCCGTGCTTCGATGAGCATCCACGTCGCGCGCGAGAAGGGGTATGCGGGCGTCGTCGCGGCCACGTCAGGCAACTACGGTGCGGCGGTGGCGAGCCAGGCGGCCCGCACCTCGCTCGCGTGCATCATCGTGCAGGAGGCGTTCGACTCGGCCCACCTCGGCCAGCCGGAGATCATCGAGAAGGCGCGGCTCTGCGAGGCGTTCGGTGCCGAGGTCGTGCAGCTCACGGTGGGCCCCGAGCTCTTCGCGCACATGCTCGAACTGCTCGACGAGACGGGGTACTTCGCCGCCTCGCTCTACTCGAGCTTCGGGGTGAGCGGGATCGAGACGCTCGGTCACGAGATCGCGCACGAGATGCGGGAGCTCACCGGCGCGCCGCCCACGCACATCGTCATCACGCATGCTGGGGGCGGCAACACCACCGGTACCGCGCGGGGCCTGAAGCGCGCGGGCGCCACCGAGACCGAGATTGTGAGCGCGAGCGTCGACCTCTCGGGGCTCCACATGGCGAGCGACGCCGACTTCAATCGCAAGTCGTTCACCACCGGGCACACGGGTTTTGGCGTGCCGTTCGCGACGTGGCCCGACCGCGCCGACGTGCCGCGCAACGCCGCCCGCT
>SLCP01000129.1 GCA_007125735.1 Coriobacteriia bacterium
CGGAGGCGCAAGCGACGCGCGTCCCGCCGACCGCCCCCGCAGGCGCTCCGCTGTGCGTCGCGCCGGTCGCCTCGGCCAGCGCGCTTGAGTTCCGCGCACGCGTGCGTGCGGTGCGCGAGGCGATCGCGGCCGGCGACGTCTACGTACTCAACCTCACGTACCGGCTTGCCGGCGTGGCTGCGTTCGACGGGAACGAGACGTTCGAGGCGCTGCTGGCGCGAGCTTCCTCGGACATGAACGCCTACCTCGAGACCCGCACGCGTGCGGTGGCGTCGGTCTCGCCCGAGCGCTTCGTGCGCGTGCGCGCCACCGCCGACGGGCGCATCGCCGAGATCTGGCCGATCAAGGGTACGCGCCCGCGCGGCGCCGATCCCGCGACCGACGCCGCGCTCGCTGCGGAGCTCGCCGCGAGTGAGAAGGAGCGCGCCGAGCACGTCATGGTCGTCGACATGGAGCGCAACGACCTGGGCCGGGTGTCGGAGCCAGGGAGCGTGGTCGCCGACCCGCTCCTCGAGGTCGTGCCCACGCCCTACTGCCACCAGATGGTCTCGCGCGTCCACGGCGTGTTGCGTGCGGACGCGACCTTCGCCGAGTTGCTCGAGGCGACGTTTCCGTGCGGCTCGGTCACGGGCGCGCCCAAGCACGCCGCGATACGGATCGCTGCCACGCTCGAGCGGGGGGAGCGCGGCCTCTACACAGGCGCGCTCCTCGTTGCGCGCGTGGGCGAGCTCGACTCGTCGGTGCTCATCCGCACTGCGGTGCTCGCGGGCGGGCGCGTGACGTGGGGTATCGGCGGGGGCATCACGATCGATTCCGACCCTGCCGAGGAGTACCTCGAGACGCTCCTCAAAGCATCCCCGCTCACCGGCGACGGGAGCCCCGCGGTCGCGCTCCGCGAGACGTGCCGGGTGGTGGGGGGCGCCGTGCCGCTGCTCGCGTACCATCTCGCGCGTCTCGCCGCCGGTGGCTGCGGACCCTCCCAGCTCGCACGGGTGCGCGCGCGGGTCGCCGAGCCGCTCGAAGCGGCCGCCACCGAAGCGCCCACCGCCACAGCGCCCACCGCCCGCCGCCGGCTCGCGGTCACCGCGCACCCTGACGGCTCCGTCGACGCCGAGCTCACCGACCGCCCCTCCTCGCTCGACGTGCCCGGCGGTCCCGTGCTCGTGACCGTACCGGTCGCCGCCGCGCCCCCGCTTCCCGCAGGCGCCGCCAAGCCCGCCGACCGCACGCTGTGGGACGCGGTGCAGGCCTCTGCCGGCCCGGACGCCCAGGCGGTGCTCGTGGGGCCCGACGGGCGCATCGTCGACGGCGCGACCGCGTCGGTATGGGTCCGGCGCGGCGAGTCGCTGCTGACGCCGCCCGCTCCCTTCGCGGTGGCCGGCGTGGCGCGCGAGGTGGTCTTCGATCTCGCCGAGGAGTGCGGTTACTCGGCCGCCGAGGCGCCGCTGCTCGCCGAGGACCTCTCCTCCGCCGACGAGGTCTTCTTCACGAACGCGTACGCCGGGGTCGTCGCTGCGCGCGACAGGGAAGGGCTCGCGGCAGAGCGGCTCGCAGCGGCGTTCGAGCAGCGATACGGCTAGGCGGCGCGGTCAGTCCTCCTCGGCCAGGCTGGGCATCGTGTGCGCCGGACCGTCCGAGTCGGGCGTCTCCGGCCCCGGGCCGAGGAAGCTCACCGTGCGCTGCGGGAAGGGGATCTCGATACCTTCTGCGTCGTAACGGGCCTTGAGCGCCTTGATGAACTCGTGCTTGAGCACGTACTGGTCGACGTACTCGCGCACGCGCAGGATCACGGAGAACTCGATCGCCGAGTCGCCGAAGGTGTGGAAGCGCACGAACGGCTCGAAGTCCGCGATCGGCTCTTGTATGCGGCCCATAACCTCGGTGGCGGTCTCTATGGTGACGCGCTCCACGAGGTCGAGGTCGCTCCCGTAGGCCACGCCGAGCTCGACGCGCACCGACATCTCGTGGACCGGCTGGTGGTAGTTGATGATGCGTGCTGCCGCCAGTGTGGAGTTGGGGACGATGACGAGGTTGTTGGTGAGTTGCCTGATGGCGGTGTAGCGCCAGGTCAGGTCCTCTACGTAGCCCTCCTCGCCGCTGTCGAGCTGGATGTACTGGCCCACCTCGATCTGGCGCGAGCCGATCAGCTGCAATCCGCTGAAGAGGTTCGAGAGGGTGTCTTGCAGCGCGAGTGCCACGGCGAGGCCGCCCACGCCGAGTGCGGTGAGCAGCGGCGTGATCGAGATGCCCATCGCGTTCAAGGCGATGAGCACGCCGATGGCGACCACGGCGAGGCGCACGATGTTCACGAAGATGGTGCTCTGCGGGACGACCGTGTCCTCTCGCGACGTGTACGCGCGGGTGAGTCCGGAGGCGAGGCGAGCGGCCACGACAGTGACAGCGGCTATCGCTGCCACGAGCAGCACGAGGTTGCCGATGCGGTCGGCGCGCGGCGAGAGCTCGAGCCACGCGAGTGCACCCCCTGCGCCGGCGAGAACCGCGAGCACCACGACGATGCCTTCGAGCGACCGTGCGGTGACCTCGCCGCCCACCCAGCCTCGCTTCGCGGAGGTCTTGCGGATGCGCGTGACGACGACCCGGTCGATGAGGAACCCAACGACCGCCGAGATAGCTACGATCAGTGCAGGTACGGTGAAGCGTGCGAGGATGACGTCCACTCCGGTCCCTTCTCTCGTAGCATGCCGTCACTCGGCGAGCATCGACTCCAGGAGTGAGATGACGTCGCCGGTCGAGTGCACCGAGTACGCCGCGCGCGTCGGGCCGAGCCCGACCTTCACCGTCCACGCGCCCTCCGGTGCCACCTCGAAGACGTCCTCATCGGTGTGGTCGTCGCCCACGGCGAAGACGAACCCGCCGTCCTCGCGGCACATCCAGCGGTGCGCCGCGCGACCCTTGTCGACGCCGGTGCTCTTGATCTCGAGTGCGCGGGTGCCCTCGGTCCCCGCGATGTCGAAGTCGGTGACGATGCTGACGAGGGCCTCCTTGAGCTCGCGGACGCGGCGCTCGGCAAGTCGCCGGTCGACGTTGCCGTGGTTCCAGGCGAGCGAGTACTCTCTTTCCTCGACGAACGCCCCCGGGGTGCGGTCCGCGTAGACCTCGAGTATCGGCCGCAGACGCTGCTTCCACTCCGCGTGCATCGGCTCGACCGTGACCCACTCTCCGCTCGCACCTTTGAGCCACACGCCGTGCTCGGCGACGAGTCCCACGGGCAGCTCGCCGAACCACTCCTCGAGCGTCGTCCGCTTGCGACCGCTCACGATCACGACCTCGGTCTCCTCGGCCGTCGCGAGTTTTTCGAGCAGGTCGATCATCTCGGCGCTCGGACGGGCCTTCTCCCGGTCGCGCGTGTGCTTGGAGAGCGTGCCGTCGTAGTCGAGCACGAGGAGGCGATGAGGGGCAGACCGGTATGCTGCGAGCATTCGCTTGCGCGAGGCGGCGTCGAGCACGCGAGCCTCGAGCTCGGCCTGCATCGCCTTGATCTCTTCGAGCCTGCCGAGGAAGTCCTCGGCCCACCGCTGCACGGTGTAGCGCGAGAGGCGGTCGTTCATCGCATCGATGCGTTCGCGCTGTTCGTCCTCGGGCATGGTGAGCGCGGTGTCGAGCGCGTCGACCATCGCGTCGCTATCGAAGGGATTGACCTGCACGGCGTCGACGAGCTCGCGCGCCGCACCCGCCATCTCGGAGAGCACGAGCACGCCTTCGCGCCCGGCGTGGGCGGCGACGTACTCCTTGGCGATGAGGTTCATGCCATCGCGAAGCGGGGTGACGAGCGCGACGTCGGACACGGCGTACATCCCCATGAGCGTGTTGAAGGGCAGGCTGCGGTAGAGGTAGCGGATCGGCGTCCAGTCGAGGGTCGAGTAAGCGCCGTTGATGCGGCCCACCAACTCGTCGACCTCGCGTTTGAGCTGCTTGTAGTGCTCAACGCGCGTGCGCGAGGGTACGGCTACCGCGATCAGCGTGACCTTGTCGCGCCACTCGGGATGGCGCTCGAGGAACGCCTCGAAGGCGCGCAGCCGGTCGGGGATGCCCTTCGAGTAGTCGAGCCGGTCGATCGAGAGCACGATCTTGCGGCCGCGCGTGCGCTCGCGGACCCGTGCAGCCTCGCGCTTGGCACCCGGCGTCGAGATCCCCTCGGCGTACTTCGCGAAGTCGATGCCCATCGGGAACGCGTCGGCGAGCACCTGACGCCCGTCGACCGCGATGCGCCCGTACTGGTCGTCGGTTCCGAGCAGCCGGCGTGCCGTGCCGAGGAAGTAGCGGACGTAGTCGTACGTGTGGAAGCCGACGAGGTCGGCGCCGAGGAGGCCCTCGAGCACGTCGCGTCGCCACGGCAGCATCCTGAAGACCTCGTGCGTGGGAAAGGGGATGTGGAGGAAGAAGCCGATGGCGGCGTCAGGCAACTCCTCACGGAGCATGGCAGGCAGCAGCATGAGCTGGTAGTCCTGCACCCAGATGATGTCGTCGGGCCGCGCGATCTCGAGCACGGCGTCACGGAACTTGCGGTTGGCGCGCTCGTAGGCGGCCCACTGCTTGGGGTCGAACTCGGCGTACTGCGTGAAGTGGTGGAAGAGCGGCCAGAGCGTCTTGTTCGAGAAGCCGTGGTAGAAGTCGCGTACGTCGTCTGCGGTCAGGAAGACCGGATGGCACTGGTGGCGCTCGCGCAACTCGGCGGTGATGTGCTCGCGCTCCTCGGCATCGAGGCGACCCGGCACGTCGGCCCACCCGATCCAGACGCTCTCGTGCGTGTCGTGGTACGAGCCGAGCCCCGTGGCCACGCCGCCCACGCTGCCCTTGAACGACAGCTCGCCTTTACGGCGCTCGACGGACACGGGCAGGCGGTTCGAGACGATCAACAATCTACTCATGGCACCCCTCTGTATCGCTGCGTAGGACACGCCCCCGCCGGCGCGGCCGATCACCCTCGGCACGGCGAGGAACGGACTTCGACACTGTTACCTTTCCCGAAACGCGCCAACGGGCCCACGGTGGCTGGCCGAGGAGCCCGTGAGGAAGGTCGCCGCCGCTCGCCTGCCGGGGCCGTCCCGCAGCGCGACGTGCGGTTTGACCGAGGGCAGGACGCACGCTACACTTCCCTTTGCCTTGCGCTCAATCCGGGCTTCGGGCGCCCGCGAGGGCCGTTAGCTCAGTTGGTAGAGCAGGGGACTTTTAATCCCAAGGTCGCAGGTTCGAGACCTGCACGGCCCACCACAACCACATATGCCCCCATCGTCTAGCGGCCAAGGACTCCGCCCTTTCAAGGCGGCAACAGGGATTCGAATTCCCTTGGGGGCACCAGACTTCTTGCAGGTGAGCCGTCCATTCCGGTGGGCGGCTCGCCTCGTTTGTCGCCAGATGGTCACCAGATGACTGCGAGCGCGGTCTCGGCAACGGTTCTGATCGCGCCGTCCTCCGAGGTAGAAGGCCCTTGGACAGAGGAATATACTGTATGCAGATAGGGCGCCACACGGTTGGTCGGAGCCCGTGACTTGGGGAGGGTGTATGCGGATGAGTGGGGCATCGATGCACGGGTCTGACCGATCTGCCGGAGGTGCGCTGAGAGTGGTTCTCTCGGCGCTTCTTCTCGTCTCCTTCATGGTGGTGCAATCTCCTTCGGGTGCCGAGGGGGAACCTCCGCCTGCGCTCTCACCGGAGCTCGCGAGCGTGAGCACCTCGTTCGAGCCGGGTGATGGAGACTCTCAGCCTCCGGTCGCGATGTCGGCCGACGGCCGCTGGGTCGCGTTCACCTCGCAGGCGACCAACCTGACCGGTGACGGAGGATTCAACGCGGTCGAGGTATACCGTCGCGACTTCCAGACGGGCTTGACCGAGCGTGTGAGCCTCGCGCACGACGCAGGAGCCGCCGACGGCCCGAGCTCCTGGCCCTCGATCTCAGCCGATGGTCGTATGGTCGCTTTCAGTTCCTGGGCAAGCGACCTCGTCGACCACGCAGACGACAACGATCGAGCTGACATCTTCGTTCGCGATATGGACACGGGCACCACGATCATGCTCGGCAAGTCGGGCCAGGGAGGCATCCAGGGCGACGCCAATGCGGCGAGGCCCTCGATCTCGGCCGACGGAAACTGGGTCGTGTTCCAGTCGAGTGCCACGAACCTCGATCCACGGGTCGATCCCGGCGTCACACACATCTACATCGGCGAGGTGGGGCAGCACGATTTCGAACTCGTCAGCGTCAGCACGGCTGGCGTCGTGGGCAACGACAGCAGCGAGGGCGCGACCGTCTCGGGAGACGGCCGCTACGTCGCGTTCGCAACGTACGCGACCAATCTGGGCGGCAACGTCAGTTCAGGCATGCTCGAACCGGTGAGGAACATCTATATCAGGGATCGGGAGCTCGAAACCACTACCCTGGTGACGCAGGGCTTCTCGGGCGCCGGTGATCTCTGGCAGACCGCGCCCGCGAACGGGGACAGTGGTAGCCCGCAGGTCTCCGCGCAGGGCACCTACATCGTCTTCGACTCGGCGGCATCCAATCTGCTCCAAGCGCCGGACACCAACGGCACGTCCGACATCTTCCTCTACGAGATCGGTGCGAGCATGGGCCAGGGCACCTCCCGCATCAGCGACAGTGCCGACGGGACCCAGGCCGATGAGGACTGCATGCGGCCCGCCATCTCGGGCAACGACCGGTACATCGTGTTCGACTCGGCCACGCAGGTACTGGCCGAGGGAAAGACCACCAGCCATCTCGACGTACTCGTCTACGACCGCACGGCCGAGGAGTTCAAGCGGGTCAGTCACCGTAGCGACGGCGTGGAAGGTGACGGGCCGAGCCAAGCGGCCGCGATCACGAACGACGGACGGTTCGTCGCCTTCGTTTCGGGGGCGACCAACCTGCACCCCGGAGGGACGTCGCACGAACACGTATACGGCGCCGACCGGATGGTGCTCGAGGGCCCGGACGAGTGGACCGATCCGCCGTTGCCACCCGTCATCCCGGTCGCGGGTGCGAATCGTTTCGCGACCGCGATAGACGCATCCAACCTCGCCTATCCTGAGGGGCTCGACCCTGAAGGGGCGCTGACCGTCGTGATCGCCACCGGCATGAACTGGCCCGACGCCCTCGGCGGCACGGCCCTCGCCGGCGCTGTCGACGGCCCGATCCTGCTCGTGGGCACCAACACCATGCCCGCCGGCGTGCTCGCAGAGATCGAGCGCCTCGGCGCCGAGAAGGCGATCATCTTGGGCGGCACTTCCGCTGTCGGCCCTGCGGTGCAGGCTGCGCTCGAGACCGCACTCGAGGGCGCCGCCAACGTCGACCGCATCGCCGGCACCGACCGCTACGAGACTGCGAACCAGATCGCGCTCAGAGTGATCAGCATCCTCGATGACAGCTACTACGGCACCGCGTTCGTGGCGACCGGGGGCAACTTCCCCGATGCGCTCGCCGCAGCCCCGCTCGCCGCGGCACACAAGGTTCCGCTCTACCTTGCGAACCCCGCCACCGGCTTGTCTGCATCCACCGTGGCCGCGATGGCCGATGTCGAGGATGCGCTCATCTTGGGCGGTACCGGCGTCGTCTCGGCCGCCGTCGAGACCCAGCTCGGCGACCTGCTCGACGGAGACGTCGAGCGGCTGTGGGGCCCCGATCGCTTTGGGACCGCAGTCGCCGTCGCCGAATTCGCGGTCGAAGAGGGAGGACACGACTGGGACCGCGTCGGTATCACCACCGGCATGGACTTCCCCGATGCCCTGGCCGGAGGTGTCGTGCAAGGCAAGGCGGGCAGCGTCATGCTGCTTACGACGCCGACCGTCCTCAACGCTCAGACGCAGGCAGCTCTTGCCGCTAACGCCGATGAGATCGACACGGTGACGTTCTTCGGCGGACCGAACGCGGTGAGCGACGCGGTCCGGACCGCAGCGCTCGCTGCGGCGGGTGTGGTGCCGTAGGCGCGACGCGAGCAGGGACGAAGATCCGCAGTGCGAGCGGGTGGCCGATCGGTCAGCCCGCAGCTGAACGATACGAGGAAAGGGGTCGGGCAATGGCGGCAACGAGGCGGAGCATCTCGGGTGAGGCCGATCGCATCCAGCGCGTGAGGGGGTCCCGCTCGAGGTCTCCTCGGCGGGCGTTCTCCCGCTCGTTGGCGTTCGTCGTGTGCGTCGCGCTCGCGACATCGCTCGGCGGGGCGCCGGTCGTGTCTGCGAGCGGGGGTGGGCTCCCCGGCCACCTCGGCGTGCTCAACCTCGTTCGCGTCAGCGTCGACTCGGACGGCAACCAGGCCGATAGCAGCAGCAGCTACCCCTCGATCAGCGCGAACGGCCGCTACGTCGCCTTCGTGTCGAGTGCCACGAACCTGGTCGATGGCGACACCAACAACGTGCAGGACGTCTTCGTGCGCAACATGCAGACGGGTGCGATCGAGCGCGTGAGCGTGCGCACCGACGGCACCGAGGGCAATAACAGTAGCGCGAATCCTTCGATCAGCGCCGACGGCCGCTACGTGACATTCAGCTCCGTGGCCACGAACCTTGTGGATGGCGACACCAACAACGTGCAGGACGTCTTCGTGCACGACCGGCAGACCGGTGTGACCGAGCGCGTGAGCGTGAGCTCCGACGGTACTCAGGGCAACGGCTTCAGTCGAGACCCTTCTATCAGCGGTGATGGCCGCTACGTGGCATTCAGCTCGGTAGCCTCGAACCTGGTAGCAGACGACACCAACGACGTGCAGGACGTCTTCGTGCACGACCGGCAGACCGGCCTAACCGAGCGCGTGAGTGTGGATTCCGATGGCGCTCAGGCCAACGGGTACAGCGGGTATCCCGCGATCACCGCGGATGGTCGCCAGATCGCCTTCGAGTCGAGAGCCACGAACCTGGTCGAAGGAGACACCAATGGCGAGACGGACATTTTCGTGCACTACCGGCACACTAAGTGGACCGTACGGGTGAGTCTGGGTGCGGACGGCGCGGAGGGCAACGGTGGGAGCCTCAAGCCCGCGATCAGCGCCGACGGGCGCTTCGTGGCCTTCGAATCGCTCGCTACGAACCTGGTGGAAGGCAACACCAATGGCGAGTACGACATCTTCGTGCGCGATCGGCACACGAATACGACCGAGCGAGTGAGCGTCCACACCGACGGCACCGAGGCCAACAACTACAGCAGCAATCCCTCGATCAGCGCCGACGGGCGCTTCGTGGCCTTCAGCTCGTACGCAACCAACCTCGTGGACAACGACACCACCTCAGGTGACATCTTCGTACGCGACCGGGAGACCGGCGTGACCGGGCGCGCGAGCGTGCGCAGCGACGGTACTCAGGCCAACGAGGAAAGCCTGAACCCGTCGATCAGCGCCGACGGGCGCTTCGTGGCTTTCAGTTCGCTCGCCACCAATCTCGTGGACGATGACACCATGTACGGCGACGTTTTCGTCGCTGAGCTCACGGTGTTGCCACCCGTGCTTCCCGTGGCTGGCACCGATCGGTACGCGACCGCGATCGAGGCCTCCAAGCTTGCCTACCCACAGGGCCTTTACGTCGCGGGCTCGCGTACTGTCGTGATTGCCACCGGCATGAACTGGCCTGATGCGCTCGGCGGCACGGCACTCGCCGGTGCGGTCGACGGCCCGATCCTACTCGTGGGCACCAACACCATGCCCGCCGGCGTGCTCGCAGAGATCGAGCGCCTCGGCGCCGAGAAGGCGATCATCTTGGGCGGCACCTCCGCTGTCGGTCTTGCGGTGCAGACCGCGCTCGAGACCGCACTCGAGGGCGCAGACAACGTCGACCGTATCGCTGGCACCGACCGCTACGAGACCGCGAACGAAATCGCACTTCGGGTCATCGAGCTCCTCGAAGACGACTACGACGGCACCGCGTTCGTGGCGACCGGCGGCAACTTCCCCGACGCGCTCGCTGCAGCCCCGCTCGCAGCGGCGCAGAAGTGGCCGCTTTACCTCGCTGATCCTGCAACCGGACTCTCTCCCGCGACCGTCGATGCGATGGAAGACGTGACCGACGTGCTCATCTTGGGCGGAACTGCCGTTGTCAGCCCACAGACCGAGGCCGCGCTCGAGACCTTGCTTGGCACCGCTAACGTCGATCGCCTCTCCGGCGCAGACCGTTACAAGACCGCTGTGGCCGTCGCGACCCATGCGGTCGATGAGGCGGGCCACACCTGGAACCGTGTGGGTATCGCCACGGGAGAGAACTTCCCGGACGCGCTTGCCGGCGGGGTCCTTCAGGGCAAGGCGGGCAGCGTGATGCTGCTCACCCCCTCGGCCACACTCAATGCGGATACTGCGGCGGCGCTCCTCGGCAACAGCGATGACATCGTGACCGTGACGTTCTTTGGCGGGACGGGCGCGGTGAGCGACGCGGTCCGGACCGCAGCGCTCGCAGCGGCGGGTGTGGTGCCGTAAGATGTAGGCATCACGACCGAGGTGACTAGATGAATCTCGAGCCTCCTACAGGCGACACTGATGCCGCCGTGCGCGTGTCGCGCAGGCAAACCCATGCGCGAAGCCGGCGATATACCGCTGCAGTCGTGGCGACCACCTTCATCGCGGCGTTCCTCCTCGGCGCGCATGCCGCATGGCCCCCGAGCGTAGAAGCGCCCGAGAGCTACGTCGTGCGCCGTGGCGTGGTGCCTGACGTCCAGCCCGTAGCGGCCCTCGCCGAGGCGGAGGCCGCGCCTGCCGAGGAGCCCGCGTTCGGTGTCCCCGTGCGCCTGCGAATCCCGCACATCGATGTCGATGCGCCCGTCGTCGAGGTGGGCCGCACGGCCGACAACGTGATGGAGGCGCCCGAGGGCCCCGTGGCGACCGGCTGGTACGGGCGGGGTCCACGGCCGGGCGAGATGGGGAGCGCGGTGATCGCCGGCCACCGCGGCTACCGCGTCGGCACCGCCGTCTTCGATGATCTGGGGACGCTTCGCCCCGGCGACCTCGTCCACGTGTTCGACGAGGCCGGAGGCACGGTGGCGTTCCGCGTCGCCGAGTCGCGCCGCTACCGGCCGTGGACGCGCGCGCCCGAGGTCTTCTCGCGCGATGACGGTCGCTACCTGAACCTCATCACGTGTGCCGGGGAGTGGGATGCCGCGGCCGGCACCCACACGGAGCGTCTCGTCGTGTTCTGCGAGGCGGTCGAGGCGAGCGCCGTCGAGTGACGCGGCGGTGGCTCGTCGGAAAGCTGGTGGTGGGCGGCTCACGCGCTGCATCCCTGAGCAGGCACTGGAGGTAAGGCTGAGGAGGCATCCGTGAACGAGGGGCGCACGACATCGCGTATCGACGGGCATCGGCTGACGGAGTTCATCTACGGCACCATCATCGGACTCGTGGCAGTAGCCGGAATCGACGCAGCCCACGCGAACTGGCTTGCGGGACTCGCTGTGGTCGTGGTGGGTGGCGTAGCGATCTGGCTCGCCCACGCGTATTCGACGCTCATGAGCCGCCGCATCACGAGCGGCCACAGGATCACCGGGTCCGACGTCGCCGCCGCACTCACTGGTTCGTGGCCGATCGTCTCGGCGGCACTCCTGATGGCCGTACCGTTCCTCGGAGTTGCGTTCGATCTGTATTCGATGCAGATCGCACTCCGGCTCACCGCTGGCGTCGGTGTGCTGATTCTTGCGCTCGTCGGCTTCGTGGCCGGGGTCGTCACGCGGGAGACCTGGCCGCACCGGATCCTGCTTGTCGTCCTGGCGACGGCGCTCGGGTTATTGGTGGTTGCGGTCGAGTTGGCGATCCACCACTGAGCCCTCGCGAGAGATTCCGGTGCTACGCGCGCTCGGCCTTCTTGCGGGTCATGCGACTCACGGCCAGGGCGACCACCGTGACGAGGTAGAGCTGTCCGATGATGGCCTCTGTGACCGCAAGTGCACGGGGTAGGCCCTCCTGCGGAACAAGATCTCCGTAGCCCAGTGTCGTGATGGTCACGAAGCTGAAGTAGACGAACGAGCCCGCTGCGGTCTCGCCATGCACGAAGAACCCACCGGTGAGCGCATCGGTGAGCATGAAGGCATAGCCAAAGAACAAGCCAAGCAACAGGTAGATCGACAGGAGCGCCATGACGGTCTGGGCGTCCACGCGGGCCACTCGGCCCAGATGCCTGACGATCGCAGCGATGGTACTGGCAACGATGAGTGCCCAGAGCACGGGCGCGATCACGGGGGATGAACCGAGTGACAATTGTGTGACGGCCGTGGCCGTTGAAGCCGCCGCCACCCCGAGCACCATCGCGACCAGTAGCGTGCGCCGGGTGACGCCGGATACCGATAGCGTGAAGAGCAGCGCGAACCCTTGAAGGACGCCGGCAGTCGCTGGAGCGGCACCAGGAGTGCCGGACGCGATCGTAACGACGATCGAAGCGATGATCAGGCCGAGCGTTGCGCCATACGCCATGCGCGTCCCTGAGTCATCTCGCATCCTGACGGGCAGGCGTGACATGGGCCTCCTCATGGCGTGTAACCGACACTGGCCCCGCGCAAGAAGGGTACACGACCGCTCCGCACCGCGCGAGCATCGGCTACTAGCTCGACCTGTGATGAACTATCCCCTGGCTGCCGTTGCCCCGCGCGTGTGTGCAGCATCGGTCTGATCATGTGGCTGCTAGCGGCGGGCGGTTTGGGCATCTGGGCCGGGGACTTGCTACACTGCGAGTCGCCCCCATCGTCTAGCGGCCAAGGATGCCACTCTTCTCGGAGTGGAGACGGAGATTCGAATTCTCCTGGGGGCACCAGAGAGCGAACAGGACCCGACAGGCGATCCGGCGGGTCCTCTGCGTGCAGGGCCGCAAGCGTACGCCGGGGCAAGACACGGCCGCATCGGCATCGTGACGCAACGGGTACCAACTCTCTGTGAGCCGGCTCGTCCGGCCGCGGGAGGGGTGTTCGGTGAACGTCCTCGTCATCAACTCGGGAAGCTCGTCGGTCAAGTACGAGCTGTTCGCTGCAGGCGCTGGAGGAGAGCGCTCCGTGCTTGCAGGCGAGGTCGAGCGCATCGGCTCGCCGGAGGCGTCGGCGTGGCAGGAGGTGCGCGCCGAGGACGGCTCGACGTACCGCGACTGCCGTGACGTGCGCGCGAGCGACCACGACGAGGCTCTCGTCCGGGTACTCGACGCGCTCGAAGATGCTGCCGATGCGACCGGCACCGGGCCGCTCGATGCGGTCGGGCACCGCGTCGTCCACGGCGGCGAGCACTTCGCGGACCCGGTCGTGCTCGATGACGGGGTGGTCGCCGCGATCGAGCAACTCGCGCTCCTCGCTCCGCTGCACACCGGCGCCAACCTCGCGGGCATCGCCGCCGCTCGTGCCCACCTGCCCGACATCCCCCACGTCGCTGTCTTCGACACCGCATTCCACCGCACGATGCCCGCGCATGCGTGCACCTACGCGCTCCCGCGCGAGCTCTGCCGCGAGCACGGCATCCGCCGCTACGGCTTCCACGGCACGTCGCACGCGTACGTCGCCCGGCGCGCAGCCGCCCTCCTCGGCAGGCCGCTTCGTGAGCTCTCGCTCATCACGCTCCACCTTGGCGCGGGCGCCTCGGCCACGGCGATACGCGGCGGCGAGAGCATCGACACGTCGATGGGGATGACGCCGCTCGAAGGCCTCATGATGGGGACCCGGTGCGGCGACGTCGATCCGGCGGTGCCGATGCTCCTCGCGCGCCTCACCGAGCGCACCCGCGAGGAGGTCCACCGCCTGCTCAACAACGAGAGCGGGCTTCTCGGCGTGTGCGGAGTAAGCGACATGCGCGAGGTTCACCGCCTGGCCGAGGAGGGAGACCCCGACGCCGCGCTCGCGCTCGAGATGTTCTGCTACCGCGCGAAGAAGTACGTAGGGGCGTACGTCGCCGCGCTCGGCGGTGCGGACGCGATCGTGTTCACCGCCGGCATCGGCGAGAACGACGCCGAGGTGCGCTCCCGCGCGTGCGCCGGGCTCGGTGTGCTGGGTATCGAGATCGACGAGGCGCGCAACCGCGCGGCGGCCACAGGTGAGCGGCTCATCAGCAGCGATGTGTCGCGGGTAGCCGTGCTGGTGATCCCTACGGATGAGGAGCTGGAGATCGCCCGACGCACGGTCGAGTGCGTGGAGTTCTCGGGCGCGTGAGTGGACTCGGAGCGCAGACCCTGACCACGAGGAGTGAGCAGTCATGAGTGAGAAGGCAACAGCAACGGTCGAGACGACGGGGTCGCCGCAGGCGGCGCCCCTCTCGACAGACGATCTCGCCGCGATGGACGCGTACTGGCGGGCCGCCAACTACCTGTCGGTGGGGCAGATCTACCTGCTCGACGACCCTCTGCTGCGCGAGCCGCTCGGCCTACACCACATCAAGCCGCGCCTCCTCGGCCACTGGGGCACCACGCCGGGGCTGAACTTCCTCTATGCGCACCTCAATCGCGTCATCTCACGCGATGACCTCGACATGATCTTCATCACGGGCCCCGGGCACGGCGGGCCCGCCAACTGCGCGAACACGTGGCTCGAGGGCTCATACAGCGAGTACTACCCGGACGTGACGCGCGACGAGGAGGGCATGCAGAAGCTCTTCAAGCAGTTCTCCTTCCCGGGCGGCGTGCCGAGTCACGCCGCTCCCGAGACCCCCGGTTCGATCCATGAAGGCGGAGAGCTCGGCTACGCGCTCTCGCACGCGTTCGGCGCGGCGTTCGACAACCCCGACCTCATCGTGGCGTGCGTGATCGGTGACGGCGAGGCCGAGACCGGGCCGCTCGCCGGCGCGTGGCACTCGAACAAGTTCCTGAACCCGGTGACCGACGGCGCCGTGCTCCCCATCCTCCACCTCAACGGCTACAAGATCGCCAACCCCACCGTGCTTGCGCGCATCCCCCATGAGGAGCTCGAGGCGTATCTCGAGGGCAACGGGTGGAAGCCGTACTTCGTCGAAGGAAGTGATCCCGAGGCGATGCACCAGAAGATGGCCGCTGCGCTCGATACGGTCATCGCCGAGATACGCGCCCTGCAGGAGGAGTGCCGTGAGAGCGGCTGCATGACGCGCCCGACCTGGCCGATGATCGTGCTGCGCTCACCCAAGGGGTGGACCGGTCCAGCCGAGGTCGACGGCAAGAAGGTCGAGGACTACTGGCGCTCGCACCAGGTCCCGCTCGCTGACGTCGCGCACCGTCCCGACCGGCTCGCGATGCTCGAGGAGTGGCTGCGGAGCTACCGGCCCGAGGAGCTCTTCGACGAGGATGGGGCTCCTCGGCAGGAGATCCTGCGCTTTGTGCCCCAGGGCACGCGGCGGATGGGGGACAACCCGCACGCCAACGGAGGGGTTCTCCGCCACGACCTGCGCATGCCCGACTACCGCGACTACGCGGTGACGGTCGAAGAACCGGGCCACGAGTTCGCCGAGGCCACGCGGGTGCTCGGCACCTTCCTGCGCGATATCATGGCCGCCAACCCCGACAACTTCCGCCTGTTCGGCCCCGACGAGACCGCCTCGAACCGCCTCGACGCCGTCTACGAGGTGAGCAAGAAGACGTGGCTCGCCGACTACCTGCCTGAGGACGCCGACGGCGGCCAGCTCGCGCCTGACGGTCGCGTGATGGAGATCCTGAGCGAGCACACGTGCCTCGGGTGGCTCGAGGGCTACCTGCTCACCGGCCGCCACGGCCTGATCAGCACGTACGAGGCGTTCGCACACATCATCGACTCGATGTTCAACCAGCACGCCAAGTGGCTCAAAGTCGCCAAGAACGAGGTCGAGTGGCGCGCACCCATCGCATCGTGCAACATCCTGCTCTCCTCGCACGTGTGGCGCCAGGACCACAACGGTTTCACGCACCAGGATCCCGGCTTCATCGACAACGTCGTCAACAAGAAGGGCGACGTCGTGCGCGTCTACCTGCCACCGGACGCCAACACACTACTCTCCGTGGCCGACCACTGCCTGCGCAGCAAGGACTACGTGAACGTCATCGTGGCAGGCAAGCAGCCGTCCCCACAGTTCCTCGACATCGACGCCGCCGCGCGGCACTGCGCGAGCGGACTGGGCATCTGGGAGTGGGCGAGCAACGACAGGGGCAGCGAGCCCGACATCGTCATGGCGTGCGCCGGTGACGTGCCCACCGTCGAGACGCTCGCCGCGGTCGACCTGCTCCGTCAGCACTTCCCCGACTTGAAGGTGCGCGTCGTCAACGTCGTGAACCTCATGAAGCTCCAGCCTGCCGAGGAGCACCCGCACGGCCTACCCGACCGCGAGTTCGATGCGATCTTCACCGTCGACAAGCCGATCGTGTTCGCGTTCCACGGCTACCCGTGGCTCATCCACCGGCTCGCGTACCGTCGCACCAACCACAAGAACCTTCACGTGCGCGGCTTCAAGGAGGAGGGGACCACGACCACGCCGTTCGACATGGTCGTCCTGAACGACCTCGATCGCTTCCACCTGTTCCACGACGCCGTGATGCGCGTAGCGGGCTTGGAACACATGGTCGCCTATGCGGGACAGTTCGTGCGCGACAAGCTGTTCGAGCACCGGGAGTACATCACGACGTATGGCGAGGACATGCCCGAGATCCGCGACTGGCGCTGGCCGTACTGAGATGAGTCTCCGCTATCCCGACCTGGCGGCGACCGGTGAGCTCGGCCGACGCGCCGCCGAGGCCCTCGCCGGCCTCGCCGCCTGCCGGGCGTGTCCGCACGAGTGCACCGTCGACCGCACCGCAGGCGAGCGCGGCGTGTGTCGCGCGGGTGAGCTCGCGCGCGTCTCGAGCGCCGGGCCGCACTTCGGGGAGGAGCCGCCGCTCGTGGGGCGGGGCGGGTCGGGCACGGTGTTCTTCGCGTGGTGCAACCTGCACTGCGTCTTCTGCCAGAACTACGACATCTCCCAGCTCGGGCACGGTGAGGACGTGACCGCGAGCGAGCTTGCGGAGGTGTTCCTCGGCGTGCAGCGGTCGGGGTGCGAGAACCTGAACCTCGTGAGCCCCACCCACTTCGCGCCGCAGATTCTCGCCGCGCTCGATATCGCCGCCTCCCGCGGCCTCGACATGCCGCTCGTCTGGAACACCGGCGGCTACGAGTCGCTTGCAATGCTTGCGCTGCTCGACGGCGTGGTCGACGTCTACATGCCCGACCTCAAGTACGCCGATGCCCCCACCGCCGCGCGACTCTCCGGCGCCGCCGACTACCCCGAGCGCGCGTTCGCCGCGTTGCGCGAGATGCACCGTCAGGTGGGCGACCTCGCACTCGACGAGCATGGCATCGCCCGCCGAGGACTCCTCGTGCGCCACCTCGTGCTCCCCGGCGGACTCGCAGGCACGCCTGCGGTCATGACGTTCCTTGCCGAGGAGATCTCGCGCGACACTTACGTCAACGTCATGGACCAGTACCGGCCGTGTCACCGGGCAGACGAGCACTCCGAGATCACGCGGCGCGTCACTGCCGAGGAGTACGCCGATGCGGTCGCCGCGGCGCGAGCGGCGGGACTCCACCGTTTCGCGCGGTGAGGCTGCGGCACCCGCTCTACTCGGCAGCGCTCGGTGCGTCGTCGATCTCCTCGACCGTCTCGGCGATGATCTCCGGTCCGGCCATGCGGATCGACATGCCGTCGAACCGCTCGCCTACGACGCTGACCTGGCGACCCTCCAGGGGGGCGAGGACGTCGGCGAGTTCGTCGCCGTTGGCGATGACGGCGACGTTGGTGTCCTCGGCGCCGGTCGTGTCGACTACCGCCCAGAAGCCGCCTTCGAGGTCTACCCACGTGAGCGTACCGATGGCTTGCACGACGTCATCCTCCAGATCGTAGAGGCCGGGCGCGAGCCTGAGGTCGGCGCCGGGCGTATCGACAGCTCCGTTCGGTTCGTCGGTCGCCGGATCGTCTGCAGCACATCCGACGAGCACGAGCGCGAGCGAAAGTGCCAGTGCGAGCGCGAGTATTCGTGCGAACATGGCGCTTCTCCCTTCGGTCGGCACTGTTCTTACCCGCTTTGACGTGAGCCGGGGCGCGGCGGTTCGCCCACGATCGGAGGGAGTCGAGTACGTGGTGTGTCGTCCGGTGCCGCCTAGTCGTCGCTGCTCGTGTATGCCGCGGAGTCCTTCTCGAAGGCCTCCTCGACCATATTCCATGCGGCTTCCCAGTGCTCCTTCGCGGATTCCCATGCACCGTCGTCGGTGTTGTCTAGTTCTGACAGCCGGGCCTCACCGTCATCGATATGCCGCTCGAGTCGGGAGACGGCCTCGTCGAGTTCCTGCCTGTCTTCCCCGTCGAGTTCGGTACCTCGTGCCCTGAGTTCGACGACGATTCCACGCCATTCGTCCAGCTTCGTCCTGCATATCGCGGAGCGATCCTGTCTTTCGGTCATGCGCGCCCCTCCTCCATGATGCGCTCAGCCGTCGGCGCGACTACTATAGAAGAGATACCCGCTACCCGCCGAACATCACCCCGGCGAGCACGATGAGCGCGGTGATCCCGCAGAGCGCGAGGCCAACGCCCGCACGCTTCGCGAAGGGCGTGGAGAGCGCGAGCACGCCCGCCGCCGCACC
>SLCP01000112.1 GCA_007125735.1 Coriobacteriia bacterium
CGCACCTCGACATCCCCTACCGACGCGCCAGCCTCTTCCTCGAGCTCAGAGAAGTAGGCGGCCTGTGTGATCCCGTAGTAGTCCTCTGGGAAGAGCGCCTGCAGTGTGGCGAGCGTCTGAGCCGTCCCGATCCGCACGATCGGATACTCCTCGCGCAGCCCGAGAAACTCCTCGAGCGCGGCGAACAGATCACTGCAGACATACCCGGTCCCGGGCCGTCCCTTACTGTCGATATAGGTGAGGTCCCGCCGCACCGTCTCCTCGGACAGGTCGAGCTCCTCGTCGAGCGCGCGCGATGTCAAGTACGTGGACGTATCACCGCGACGCTGCGCATCGGCGAGGTAGCAGTGATAGAGCGACAGGCGATATACGGTTGCATCGGGTGGCCGACCGTTGTTGTCCACAGTGCCGCCCCTCGATTCCGTTCTGGTGCGCAGTGCCGCGCGCATGGAAGTCGCTTCCCGAAGATAGTGAAAGGATAAACATCCTCGCGCAAAGATGCTACCCCCACGACGTGCCCCGGCGAGGAATCAGACCGCAGCCACCGGGATCTTGCAGCCGCACGCGAGCGACTTGATGTCGCATGGCATCCGGACGTGACGCACGTTCATCCCCTCCGGCCGGTCGAGTTTCACCTTGGGGGTGAGCAACAGCACACCGCCGACTCCGGCCTCGCTCAGCATCTCCAGTACCGGATCGATCCATGGCTGCGAGCACGCCACGAGGGCCACATTCACATCGAGCTCCTTGTCGAGCTGCGGAATCTCGGTGACGTGCCGGACCTCAAGGTCACCGATCGTCACGCCCACGTCTTCGGGCTGCTCGGAGAAGTAGGCGACCGGCCTTACGCCGTAGGCATCCGGAGGGAACACGACCTCAAGGGCCCGGAGCATCTGCGCGCTCCCGACGCGCACGATCGGGTACTCGTCGTGCAGGCCGAGGAATTCGCTGAGCGCTTCGAACAGGGTGCCCATGCTGTAGCCGACGCCACGACGCCCGACGCCGCCGATGTAGGAAAGGTCGCGTCGCACGGTCTCCTCGCGGATATCGAGCTCCTCAGCGAGCATGCGTGAGGTGACGTTCTTCTCGTCCTCGCCAGCGCGAATCATCTCGCCGATATAGCAGTGGTACAGGGAGAGCCGGTAGACCGTCGCCTGTGGGATGTACTCGAATTCTGCCAACTGACACTACCTTCGTGCTATTCGCGGTCGCCCTTCCTTAAGGCAATCTAATATTAGGAGTATATACCCGAACCGGTAACGAGGGCAAACAGCGCAGCGACGCACCTGCGTCGACTCCTGCGAGGAATCGGGGTAGGGCGAGAGGCTTCTACTGCGAAACCGAACCACGGACGTGGCACTCGGCACAGTACGTGGGCGCATGGCAGTCGAAGCATGCCTGCGCACCGAACGCGCGCACCGGGTCCATGTGCTGAGGGATCCATGGGCGCGTGGGGTCGGAGCCCTGATGGTGGCAGTCGTTGCAGAAGTCGGTACCCGGCGCAGACGCATGACACGTCTCACACACCTCCGGTCGCGACCTTCCGTCCTCGGCGTGGTCGCGCTCGAAGCCGACAGGGTGAGGCATCTGGATGCCGTGGCAATCGATGCAGAAGACCTGCTCGTTATGGCAAGTCGAGCAGTATCCGACCGATGACACCGGGACGAGCTGCAGCTCGTAGGGATCATCGGGCTCGTCGTTGACGGTCGGATCGACGGCGGGCATCTCCCCTACCGCGAGCGTCTCGTCCGTGCTCCTCCGCTCCAGGTCAGCCATAGCGAGTTCGGCGTGCAGACTCGAGTCCCCGAAGGGCTCGTAGAATCCGTCCTGGAAGTGGTTCGCCGGCATCAGCTCGAAGTCATCGGGATGACACGCATCGCATGCTCCCGGAGCCATGATGCCGCTCGGGGACTCTTCCGTGAGCGTATGGCACCTGAAGCACGCCGTCATCTCCATGAAGTCGTCGTGCGGACGGTTGGGTTCGCCGGTCTGCGGGTCGGTAAGGGTCAACTCGAAGTCCTCCGGATGCGCCACACGGTTGTGACAGACGGTGCAATGGATGTCTGCCTCGGAATGCACGGCATGATCGATGATGATGCCGGGGCTCGGCGTGACGGCGCGCTTCTCGAGGTCGTGACATTGGGTGCACTGGCTTTCCGGGAAGTACTTCGTGCTCAGCGCCACGTGTGAATCAGGGTTGAGCGGCAAGCTGTAACTGTTGGTGACGGTAAGGTACAACTCGCCGAGCGCCTCCATCTTGTGCAGCATGAAGTAGACAGGGCCCGCGTTGGCCTTCATATGGCACGACATGCAGTGGAGTTCGGAATGGGACGAGCGGTTGAACGCGATGATGGTGTCGTCCTGCACCTTGTGACATCCCTCGGCACAGAACCAATTCGTCGAGGTGACCCCGAGGGCCACGATCATGACCATCGCCAACGACAGTACGACAGCCCCGCTCCAGATGATGTAGCGCGGCCTGCGCGCGGGATCGGTGAACCCTTTGAAGATCTGCAGCTTAGGCATGAATCCGAATCTCGCCCTTCCGTACCCCACTCATACAACACGGCCGTAACGGCCGCCACGTTCTGGAGTATATCGCATCACTCGCGCTCACGCGGGAATCCGAACGCAGGCGGATCACTCGAGCGTCAGATGACAGTTGAGGCACAGCGCGTCAGTGTACGCCGCCGATGCGGCCGGATCGCTCGGAGGCACGATCAGCAGCGACCGCGCGTTGCTTTCATGGGGGAAGACCTGGAAGCGCGGGTTGTCCGTTACCTCGTTGCCATACGAGATCTGGAACTCCTCCGTCGCGTCCCGCACGTCCTCGTGGCACTGCTGACAGATCGGCAACGGATCGACGGTCACCGTGGTGGTCTCGTTGATCGATACGTCTACCGGCTGACGCTTGTACTCCCCCTCGAGTTCGGGCATGCGGTAGCCGAGATTGGACTGGCCGAGTGGTCCGAGCACCGTCTCCGTTGATTCGAGCGACGTCCGTATCGGAAGACTGTTGTAGTGGAGCAGGTCACCCTCGTGCACGGGATGGTTGTTAGGCCCGGAACCGCTCGCCCTGCCCCGGTGACACGTCGCGCACCATCCGGCCCCGTACACCGTCACCGAGGTCTCCGCACCCGTCGGTGTGCGCCGCAAAAGCCGGTTCGACGCGGTCGCATATGCGGTCGCGACCTCGCTCGAATAGGTGCTGACGTCGCTGCGGTACCGGTCGCCGAGGAACGGTTTCACCGTGCGCGACGTGTTCAGGTCCCACTGCGACCAATCGCCGTGCGGTGAATGACAGTCTGTGCACGTGAGCGTGCCTCCCGGACCCGAGAAGACCTGAGCCCGCGGACCACCGTCCGCTGCGCCGCCAGGGATGACGTTCGTGGTCTCGATGCTGTGTGCTGACAGCGGCTTCTGACCGGTCCGCGCCTTGATGACACCGTAGACGCCGTTGCCGCCCGTCCCGTCGTGACACGACTCGCACACCGACTTGATCGTCGGGCCCGGCAGCAGCAGGAACCCCGACGGCGCCGCGTGCACCGAGTGGCAGACCCCGCACTTCGAGGTGCTCGAGCTGTACCCGCCATGGGGGCCCGAGCGCCATGTCTCGTTCTCGGGCGCTTCGGGATCGACGATTCCGTGGCAGTCGATGCAATCGCGACCCGGCTCCAGATAGCTGAGTGGCGATTCGGCATTTATCGGGTAGGCGAGCTGATCGTACGCATGCGCAGACACAGTGCCCGCGAACGTGAGGGCGACCGCGATACCGATGCTGATGATGAACGGACGTGCCACGACCTCGGGCTCCAATCACACACGCGCCAGCGCCCCCACGCTGACCACATTCTACAAGGTCAGAACAGGTGAGGGCAAATGTAGACCTTGTGAAAACCGGCACGATACTCGTTGCTAGGTAGAATGCAATCTACGTGCCATTTGTGATACCCATCACTTGACCAGGCGAAGCAGCTGTGCCCGATTGTTCTCTTTGTCCGCCACGATCACCATGTCTCCCGCCCCACCGATACCGTTGGGCAGGTTGAGCTGGCCTGGGTCCACGCCGCGCTGGCCGTACCTCCCGATGATCTCTCCGTCGGCACTCAACAGAACGATCTCGTACTCGAAGGAGTCGACGACCGCGATCGTCCCGTCATCGAGAGCCGCGACGCCCCTCGGCAAGCCGAACAGCGCGTCTCTGTCATCGCGTTGCTCGCCGGTGATACCCGACACGTGGACTCCTCGGCCGACCGCCCACCTCAGCTGACCCTCGGGGGAGAACGCCTGTATCCGCGCGTTGTTCGAGTCGGCCACGACGATGGTGCCGTCCGCAGCCACTGTGATGCCGTTGGGGCGGTCGAACGCGCCCGGCTCCACACCGGGTCTTCCGAACTGCCGTACGAACTCCCCGCGCGTGGTGAACACGACCACCTGATAGGAGTCGGTCGCATACACGTAGTCACCCGCGACGGCGACGTCCGTCACGGCGATCCCGGTGCCGTCCTGGCCCGAGCCGCCCTGTCCGACACGCTCGTTGGGGTCGGGGAAGCGCCTGAGGAACTCTCCTTCCGCGTCGAATACCTGGATCTGGTCGTTTCGGAAGTCGGCGACGTAGACGTCACCCCGATCGTCGATGTCGATGCCGAGGGGGAAGTTGAGCAGCCCCTCCTCCCACGTGGCCTCGAAGCCCGGAAGCGGCTTGGCGAGTCCGAAACCGCCGAAATCGAAGAGGAACCGGCCGCGGCGCGTGAAGACCGCGATGCGGTTGTTGTCGGAATCCACCACGTAAATCCTGTCGTTGACGCCGATCGCAGCGTCCATGGGACGACGGAACACCGGGTCACTACCCCGGCCCGGCCCCTCGATGGTCAGCACCGGTTCGAGACCGGCGATGGCGGAGCCGCCCCGCGTGATGAGTCCCCGAGGTGACAACAACAGGTACAACAACACGAGCAGGATGATCAGCAAGACGGCGAGCGCGACCGCCAAGAGGCTGAACGCACGGCGCGCGGTCATGGTGGCCTCGATCAGCGTCTCGTCGGCCGAAGCGCCCTCGACCGCCTCAGGGACCTCCGCGCCGCTCGCCGCAGGACCCTCTCCGTCGGTGTCGTGCACAGACTCGTCTCGTTCGCGATCGTTCACTCGCCCACACCCATCAGTATCCCAGGCCCATCCTTGACAGGGCCTCTCTCGATTCGTGCAGGTCGGGCACGTAGCCCAACGCGCTCAGGAAGCACTCCTCGGCACGTCCTACATCGCCGAGGTTCTCGTGAGCGAGTCCCATGAGAAGACACAGCTCTACGATCCCGATGGAGCGCTCGGCCGCCGGCTCGACGACCGCCAGCAACTCCTCGTACCGCTCCTGTTCAGCATAGAGCGTGCCGAGAACCGTGGCGGCATGCACGTGCCCCGGTTCGTGCTCGAGCACCGACAGCAGCAAACGTTCCCCCTCCGCCACCTCGCCTCGCTCGAGGTGTACGAGTCCCGCTCCGTAGAGCGCGACCGGATTGCCGGGCTCATCGTCGAGGGCCGACCGATAGGCCTCGAGGGCCTCGTCGAATCGACTCGCCCGATGGTAGGCGATCGCCAGCTCCAG
>SLCP01000167.1 GCA_007125735.1 Coriobacteriia bacterium
CCGCACCACGGGGCCCAGAAATCGAGCACGACCGGCTTGGACGCGTTGGCGACATCGGCCTCGAAGCCGGCATCCGTGACTTGGATCAGTGAGTCTCCCATACCCCTGTTCTCCTTTCGACGGTGCTCTTCTCTACAGAGAGCATACCTTTTCGTCGACGTAACGCAGAGCCTCGAACGCTGCCGAAGCGCCCTTGGCCGCGGCGGTAATGACTTGCTTGAGGTCGGAATCGGTCACATCGCCTGCCGCAAACAAGCCCGGCCATGACGTGCGACCGTCATGGTCTATCTTGATGTACCCGTAATCGTCCATGTCGATGAGGTCTTGTGCGAGCGCGTTCACCGGGTCGACTCCGACGAAGATGAAGACGCCGTCGACTTCGAGGTGTTCGTCGGGTTGCCCGTTGGTCGAGGCGAGCCGGGCGCCGGTCACCTTCGAGCCGTCGCCATCGATGCCCGAGATCACGCGGCTCCAGTGGATGGTGATCCGCTCGTTCTCGAAACAGCGTTCCTGGATGCACTTGGTGGCCCGCAGCTCGTCGCGACGGTGGATGAGGTGTACGCGCGTGGCGAACTTGGTGAGGAAGAGAGCCTCTTCGACGGCGGCGTCCCCGCCGCCCACGACTGCGACCGTCTTGTCCTTGTAGAGCGCTCCGTCGCACGTCGCGCACCACGAGACGCCGCGTCCGGTGTACTCAGCCTCTCCAGGTACGCCGAGCTTCTTGGGCACGGCGCCGGTCGCGACGATGACCGACTTGGCGAGGTACTCGTCGCCGTCCTCAGTCGTCACCACGAAATCGAGGTCGTGTCCCCTGATCGAGTCCACCGGCGTGAAGGAGAGGATCTCGGCTCCAAAGGCCTCCGCCTGTGCGAGCATGAGGTCGCCGAGCTGCTGTCCGGACAGCCCCTCCGGGAACCCGGGGTAGTTCTCGATCCAGTCGGTGGTGACGATCTGGCCGCCAGGGATGCCCTGCTCGAACACGACCGTGCTCGCTCGCGCGCGCGCTGCATAGAGGGCCGCGGTGAGCCCCGCTGGTCCGGCGCCGATGATGGCGATGTCGATCGATCGCATGCTAGAAGGCACCTCCCTCGGGCAGCGGCTGCCCTTCCTCCTCGGCCTGCTGACGTACCTGTTCGAGTGCCGTGACGGCTTCGCGGTTGATCGCTTGCACGCGATCGTCTCCCGTCTGGGTCAACTCGATGACACGGCTGAACTGGCTGGCAGCCAGCTGGAGGTCCTGCTGCCCTCGCCAGTAGAAGAGGCCGAGGTAGTAGTTCGCAAGCGCGTGATTGGGCTCCTGCTCGAGCACCCTGCGGGCCTCGCTGATAGCCCGGTCGGTCTGCCCGCCAAGGCGGAAGAGGGCAACGGCCATGTTCACGCGCACATCGGCAGCGTCGGGCCGGACCTCGAGATAGCGCTCGTAGTGGCGGATCGCCAGCGTCGCATAGCGCACGTCGCCACTGTTCATGAGGAAGTCGAAGTATATGTTGGCGAGCGACAGGCGCGAGTCGAGGTCGGCGTCGTTCTGCTCGAGCGCCACGAGGTAGTCGAGGATGCGCTGCTGCGCCTGGGGCAACTGGTCGCGGAACTCCGCCGGCACCATGCCGGCGGTAGGGGTCCGGGCACCGGGGCCCCACAGGGTCACGAACACGATCGCCGCGAAGATCGCGAACGACGTGAACAGGATGCCGAGCGGTACGCGATAGCGCTGGAACGGCCGGATGATGAAGCGCTTCGTGAACCCTCCATCGGGGCCGTCGGAGTGGCGTTGCACCTCGAGGCCGAAGGTCTGCGCCTTGAGGAGCATGTTGAGATCGTTCGTCACGAGCTTGACGCCATCCGGGCACCCGGAGGCACAGACCTGGTGCGCCACGGCGAGGATGCGATCGTCAGCATTGCGCGTCGCGAGGCCGTCGGGGATCTCGGCGTCGGTGTCGAGGGGTACCACGCGGAGCGTGCCGCCGTCGGGAAGCTCGACTCCGTCGATGAGGCTGCCTTGCTCCGAGAGCTCGAACAGCATCCGGCTTACCTCTCGGCCCCGGAACCGCAGCTCCGGATCGACACGCGACGTCTTGAGCTTGTCGAGTTCGCCGAGCACGGTCTCGGGTATCACGACATCGGTCGACGGGAACGCGAGGAGCGCGTTCGGGTCGGCCAGCAAGACGTTCGTGTCGAGTATCACCGTCTTCATTGGAGCGCCTTCTACTCAATCATCGTTCGGTCGCGGATTCGGGCGATGCGCTACGCCTGGCAGGCATCTTATCAGCATCCGCCGCTCGCATGCGCCGTCGGATGTAGTAGAGCAATCCGAGCAACACCGCGACGACCCCGCCGATCGTCACCAACCGGTCGAGGTAGGATGCGCGGACCGTAGCATGGGTGGACGTGAGCATGACCTCGCCAGCCCACAATTCCACCGAAAGACCACTCGAAAGGGCTGACTGCAGGTCGACCGAGACGGTGTGGAAGTTGTCTCCCGGCTGCAGCGTGAGGCGCTCGGAGCCGTCATTCGCCACTCGGACGCCGTCTCCATGCACCTTGAGGACCAACTCGAGGTCCTTGTCCGAGCCGTTAGCGATGTTGAGCGGCACTTCTCCGCGCTGCCCCGGCAGCGTGACGTCGTTCGCGACGATCTGCACGAGATCGAGGAAACTCTGCGCGTGCCGTGTCGCCGCGGACGCGAATCCCCGTCCGCGCTCCGCCATGCTCCATCTGCCGTCAGGCCCGGCCCACATCCGGCTTTGGGCGACGAGCGATGAGTCGGCTATCGCTCGAGCGTCCGGGTCGCTGGTTCCCGCGGCCTTCTTGAACGCATAGGCGTATCGCCGGGCCTCTGCGACCTCGTCCCAGTAGCCGGCCGGCGTGCGCTCGTCTGACTCGAGCGGGGCGGTCTGCACGTCGCCGAGAGGAGGCAGAGCGGCCCCATCCGACGCGAGGGTGCCGCTCGCCCAGGGGAGCGCGGTCAGGGCGCGCGCGAGGTCGAGCACCGCTTCGACATCGCAGTCGCGTCCAGGACCGATGTCGCACACCGCCGCGACGGGGGCCGTGGCCGTGTCCGACACCGCATAGCCGAACACGTGCTCGACGACGGCGGTCGTGTCTGCGGATGCGACCCGTTCCCCGAAGACGGGGTCGTGCACGAGCGCGGTGACGTTCGTTCCCTCCACGGCCCACGGTCCCGGCGTCGCGGTGCCTTCCTCGGTCATCAACGCTTCTGGACCGAGGAGTGCGAAGGTGATGCCGTAGTCGCCCATGACGTCGAGGGCGGCTGCATTGAGGCGATGGGATGAGAGCGCGGTCCCGGCGGACGGCGTGGATTCCACGGTCGCCAGGAAGGTCGAACTCGCTCGCGTGAGGTGGGCTCCGAGGTCGTGGAGCGAACGCGTCGCGGTGAGGCCGGTGATGTCAGGATCGGCGTATGGCACGTGCAGGAGCTCGAGTCGACCCGTTGCGAGAGCGTCCCGCAGCACGGCGAGCGTCTCGCGGTACTTCACGGGCAATTCTTCCTCGGCCTGCACCTCGGTGATGCCTCCGGGCCCGGCTCGCTCGAAGCCGCTCCCGATGCGCCCCCACTCCTCGAGGAGCAGGGGGGTGATGACGGCAGACAATCTGAGGTCCGGCTCAGCGATGACGGCCCGGGCAAGCGTGTCCAGGGCTGCTCTCGACTCGTCGAGCTCCGCGGGGTCCGTGACGAACCGGCCCTGTGGGTCGAAGGATGGCACGTGACCGAAGCGGACTACGAGGACGACGGGAGTGATCGCCGGCTCGGGAGCGTGTACGAGCAGGGCTCCCTGGACGATCTGTTCGCGCGGCTCGCCCACCTCGGTGCGCACGCGCACCTCGTACGGGTAGGCATCCGGCCGCAGCCCGAAGTCGCCGAGCTCTCGAGCGAACGAGACACCCACCGTGCTCGTCTCCACCTCGTTGCGCACCTCGGTGCGCTGGAACAGCAGTTGTCCATTGGGCCGGCGCAGCTGGAACCGGATCTCGAGGTAGGGCGTGGGCTGGTCGACGCGCGTGGCGACGCCGATCTGAAACGAGCCGTCAGAGGGGACGGAGTACGGGCCCGCATCGACGGTGACGTGGACGGTCGTCTCGGACGGTACGGCCTGCGCCGTGTGGGACGCCAAGGGTGCGGCGAGCGCGATCGCGGCGCACACGAGTAGCGCGATCGCCGTGCGGAAACGGTGAATATCGATGTAGGAATCGTGGTTCACGAACACTCCGGTCGCGGTCGTCTGGTCGTGTACTATGGACGGCCCCCAGTAGGTCTGACGTGTATCGGCGAAGAAGTTGGGGCAGAATGATTATCGCACGGTGACGAGGGAAGGGAACCACGCCGAGATGTCCCAGCGAAGCGACGTTCATGCCATACCTGAGGTCTTGCCACTGATACCACTGAGAGACCTCATACTCTTTCCGAACCTGGTCGTGCCGCTGTTCGTGGGTCGGGAGCGCTCGATGCACGCGCTTGAGGAGTCGATGCGCCAGGGTCATCTCGTCGCGCTCGTCACCCAGAAGGAGGCCGAGACGGCCGACCCCGGGCCTGAGGACATATACGAGATCGGGTGTGTCGCATCGATCCTTCAGGAACTCAAGCTCCCCGACGGTACGGCCAAAGCTCTCGTCGAGGGCCAGCACCGGATCCGCATCGTCGAGTACGTGCAGACCGAGCCCCACTTCCTCGTTCGCATCGAGGTGATTGAAGACGAGCCGGACGCGGACTTCGAGACCCAGGCGCTTATGCGCGCGGTGGTCAACGATTTCGAGCGTGCGGCCGACCTCGGCAAGCCGATCCCACAAGAGGTGCTCATGGCGGCCGGCGCGATCGAGGAGCCCGGACGGCTCGCTGACTTCATCGTCTTCCACCTCAACCTGAAGGTCGATGAGAAGCAAGAGATCCTGGAGGCCGTCGACACCCGCGCTCGCCTCGAGACGGCATCCGTCTTCCTCAAGAAGGAACTCGAGATCCTCGAACTCGGCACCAAGATCCAAGATCGCGTCAAGGAGTCGATGACCAAGACGCAGCGAGAGTACTTCCTCCGCGAGCAACTCAAGGCGATCCAGCAAGAACTCGGACACCTCGACGAGGTTCAGGCCGAGGCCGACGAGTACCGGGAGAAGATCGCCGAGGCGAACATGCCCGAGGAGGTCGAAGAGAAGGCGTTCAAAGAGCTCTCGCGGCTCGAGAAGATGCCACCGGCAGCCGCCGAGACGGGCGTCATCCGCACGTACCTCGACTGGCTCTGCGGGTTGCCCTGGACGGTCGAGTCCGAGGAGAAGCTCGACCTTGTCGAGGCGCAGGAGATCCTCGACGAGGACCACTACGGGCTCGAGAAGGTGAAGGAGCGCGTGCTCGAATACCTCGCCGTGCACAAGCTCACCGACAAGATGCGCGGCCCCATCCTCTGCTTCGTCGGACCGCCAGGGGTAGGCAAGACGTCGATCGGCAAGTCCATCGCTCGCTCGCTCGCCCGCGAATTCATCCGCATGTCGCTCGGCGGCGTGCGCGACGAGGCAGAGATC
>SLCP01000090.1 GCA_007125735.1 Coriobacteriia bacterium
CACGCGCCCGACGAGCACGTGCTTTCCGAGGGTGAGCGACTCGCCATCTTCCCCCCGGTGGCGGGCGGCTAGCGTGCTCGACGGCGACACTATCGGCTGCCAGCCCGCGGTCGACCACCACGACGATGCAGCGGTACGCGAGCGTCTGGCGCGCGCACATGTGGCGATCGTGGGGTGTGGGGGACTCGGCAGCAACGTCGCGGTCATGCTCGTGCGCTCCGGACTCGAACGCGTGACGCTCATCGACTTCGATGTGGTCGAGGCCGACAATCTCAACCGCCAGTACTTCTTCATCGAACACATCGGCATGCGCAAGACAGACGCGCTCGCAGAAGTGCTCCGCCGCATCGCTCCCGACGTCGATATCCGCATCATCAACGCATGCATGAACGCGAACAATCTCCTCGAGTCCGTCAACGGGGCCGAGGTCGTGGTCGAAGCGGTCGACAGCGCCGAAGCCAAGGCGATGATCGCGAACGTGACGATGCGACATACGCCACACATCCCGCTCGTGACCGCTTCAGGGCTCGCCGGCTTCGCGACCGCCAACGACGTCGTCACGGAGCGGATCGCCGAGAACTTCTATCTCGTGGGGGATTTGCACAGCGACGTGCGGCACGGGTTGCCGCTCATGGCCTCACGCGTCGCGATCGCCGCCGGCCACCAGGCGCACATGGCGATCCGCATCCTCCTCGGACACGCGGAGCCGTAGCGCACCGGATCGCCCTCATCCGCACCCGTCAGCGTATGTCGCTCACCCGTACGTCTCCTGGGGGCACGAACAAGACCGGCAGCGTGCTGTGCTTCGCGACCGTGCGCGCGGTCGAACCCCAGAGAGCCCGGTGCAGCACTCCGTGCGTGCGCGGCGATACGACGACGAGCGTCGCGCCCCACGCTTCCGCCTCGGCGAGCAGAGCGCGGGCGGGGTCGGTGCCGATCCGCAGCACCGTCTCGAACGGAGCACTGCATACGCGTCCTTCGGAGAGCGTGATGAGGCGCTCCCTGACCTCGGACTCATCGCCCCCCGGCTCGGCGACGTGGACGACTCTGATCTCACCGAGTCCCGGCAGCCCACAGACGAGCGCGAGCTGCGCAGGCAGCGACGGCGAGAGGTCCGCTCCGACGAGCACCTTCGAGAACGGATGGGCGACTCCGGTGCGACACCACGCGCCGGCATCCTCGCCTACCCGCTCGATCATCACGGGGACTCTACTCGCAGATGCAAGGACTTCGGCGGTCGAGCCAAGCAGACGCCCGATGGCCGCTCCCTTGCCGAGGTTCGTCATCACGACGAGTTCCGCCCCCTCCTCGGCGATGGCGCGTTCGATCACATCGACCGCCGAGCCCACCTCGACACGCACGGTCGTCTCGAACCCTGCGTCCTCGAGCCGCATCGCGATCCTGCGTAGATGCTCCTCGGCGTACTCGATCACCTCCGGAACCGTGCCTCCAGCGGTGTACAGGTCGAGGGCGACGGCATGCACGAGCACGATCCCGCTGAACTCGAGCGGATTGCAGGCAGTCATCGAATCGACAGCTGCCAGACTCGCGCCCGAAAGGTCGGTTGCTATAACGATGCGCATCGGTCGGACCTCCTAATCGGCCAGCGCCAACTCGCCGCTGCGACGCATCACCGCGGTACGCGTCCGTTTGGCGATCCACACGAGTGAGAGCATGAGCGGCACCTCGACGAGCACGCCGACCACCGTGGCGAGTGCCGCACCCGAGGTGAGTCCGAAAAGCGCGATGGCGACCGCCACCGCCAGCTCGAAGAAGTTTGATGCGCCGATGAACCCGCCCGGCGCGGCCACCTTGAACTCGATGCGCCACAGGTAGGCCCAGCCATACGCGATCGCGAAGATGAAGAGCGTCTGGATGATGAGCGGGACGGCGATCAGCCCGATGTGGAGGGGATTGTTGACGATGATCTCGCCCTGGAAGATGAAGATCGCAACAAGGGTTGCCAGCAGCGCGAAGATGGTCACCGGGCCGAACTTAGGCAGGAAGTCCGACTCGAACCACGGCAGTCCTTTCGTAGCGATGAGTCGTTTACGCGTGAAGTAGCCCGCGACGAGCGGCACGACCACGAAGAGCACGACCGAGAGCGCCATCGTCCCCCACGGCACCGGGATGCCGCCGATGCCGAGCAGAAGCGAGACGATCGGCACGAACGCCACGAGCATGATGAGGTCGTTCACGGCGACCTGCACGAGGGTGTAGGCGGGGTCGCCGTCGGCCAGGTAGGACCACACGAACACCATGGCCGTACACGGCGCGGCGCCGAGGAGCACCGCTCCGGCCAGGTACTGCTGGGCAAGCTCAGGGGTGATGAGGTCGGCGAAGATGACGTTGAAGAAGAGCCACGCGAAGAAGAACATCGAGAACGGCTTGATGAGCCAGTTGACGACGGTGGTGACGATGAGGCCGTTCCTCCGCTCCCCGACTCTGCGGACCGACGCGAAATCGATCTGCAGCATCATGGGGAAGATCATGAGCCAGATGAGAACGGCGATAGGAAGCGAGATGGACGCCACGGTGAACTGGTCGAGCCATGCTGGCAGCCCGGGCCATGCGTTGCCGATGAGCGTACCCGCGACGATGCACAGAGCGACCCAGACCGTCAGGTAGCGCTCGAAGAAGCTCATGCGCTTCTTCTCCGGGCGCCCCGCTGACGCCGGTCCGGCCGGCTCCGATCTCTGATCGCTCATCCTCAGTGGTCCTCTCTAGGCGTCACGCACTGGGTAGGAATCGCACGCCGGAGCATCCGCGACGAAGTCGAGAGCATCGGTGAACGCAGCGATACGCTCGGGCACGAGGCAGTAGGTCATCGCGGTGCCGATGGGATGGGCGGACACGAGTCCAGCCTCTTTGAGTACTCTGAGGTGCTCGGAGATGGTTGATTGAGCAAGTGGGAGCTCCGAGAAGACCTCCGCACCCCTGCACTCGTCCTGCTCGGCGAGGAGTTGGAGGATGCGAATGCGGGCAGGATGAGAGAGGGCCCGTGCGACGAGGGCCATGTGTTCAGGGTCTGCGGCCACGATATCCGCGCTCTTGCGACCAGACTGGGTCATCGATGTGCCCCCCGTCGCGTTTAATCGTTCATCGACGATAAACGATTGAGTACGGTGCGTCAACGCCTCACAGGGTTGGCTCCTCGCGTACACGTCGCACACTCGGCAGCCATCGCACAGCTCAGACGCCGTGACGAGTTCGCACAGAGCGCGCGCGATCGGGTGATAGGGATCCAGCTTGTAGCACACGCTGGTTCCCCGAGTACTCGTGCTGACGAGTCCCATGCGCCTCAGTTCGAGCAACTCGCGGTGCAACGCGCCCATGCCGATGTGAAGGCCTCGCCCGAGTTCCCTCAAGTAGGGCGCTTGTTCTGGATGTCTTGCGAAACGCTCGATCAGCGATGCACGGGTCTTGTTGCCGATGAAGTAGTGGAACTTGCCTTCGTATGGCGGTCGAGCCATCAGAATCGGGTCCCTCTCGTGTCCGCACCGATCCGGAGTGTACGACCGTCTCTCACGAGGGCCTGGAGGCCTCCTGGGAACCCTCGGAGTTTGTGGGAACGATCGCACCCATTAACCCCGACGCTCACTCAGAGGACCTCGGCACCCTACGTTCGCCGCCGCGCCACGACTCGGTCGCACGGGAATACGGGCATACCGTAGCGCGCACGGCTAAGCAGGATGTGACCGTGATCGAAATCCGGGACGGAGCGGTCCTCACGCATGGCAGTCTGTCGCGCGTGCGCGCCCCCGCCTACGTGAGGCCGGCGCCTGCGAGGACCTCCCCCACCGCCGCGTCGACGCCGAGCGGCATGATGTGCACGCCATCGGCGATCTCGCGCAGTGCACGCACCTGCTCGGTGGCGAGCTCGATCGACTCGGCCAGCGGGTCGACCGCCTCCTCGATCCGCGCTCCGAGGTGCTCGGGCACCATAAGGCCGGCGAGGCGCTCGTTGATGAACTTCACCACGCGCGGGCTCTTGAGCAGCAGGATGCCGGCGATGAGCTTCACGCCCGAGGGGCGCAACTCCTCGGCCGCGCGGGCGAACTTCTCGATATCGAACACGGCCTGAGTCTGGAAGAACTCCGCACCCGCCTCGACCTTGCGCAGAGCTCGCTCGCGCTGGACGTCCCACGGCTCGGCCTCAGGAAACGCCGCCGCACCGAGACAGAAGCCGGTACCACCCGCCATCTCTCGGCCGAGCATGTCGCGGCCTTCATTCATCCCGCGCGCGATGGCGAGCAACTGCGTCGAATCGATGTCGAACACGCCTTTGGCCTCGGGGTGGTCCCCACCCCGCGGGTCGTCGCCGGTGACCACGAGCAGGTTCTCCAAGCCGAGCGTCCACGCTGCGAGCAGGTCGGACTGGAGCGCGAGGCGGTTTCGGTCGCGGCATGTCTGCTGGAAGATCGGCTCGAAACCCATGTCGAGCACCACGCGCGAAGCCGCGAGGCTCGAGAGGTGGAGCGTGGCACCCTGGTTGTCGGTCACGTTGAGTGCGTGACAGAGCGGTCCGAGCGTGGCGACCGACTCGCGCATCGCGGTCATGTCGGTCCCGAGCGGCGGCGCGACCTCCCCGGTCACCACGAATTCGCCGCGCTCGAGTGCATCGCGGAGGCGGCTCATCTGGCGGTCCCGCGCCGCGTTCCGCGCTCGCCCCGCTCGCCGCGCAGGTTCACGCTACCGGGTTTGAGCTGCTTACTGTGATCCTTGGGCGCGAGAACGCGATCGGAAGCGCCGCCACGCGACTGCTCGGCCAAACGGCGACTGATGAGGACGTGGGTGCACTCGCGATCGGTGACGACCTCGCATGTGCCGTCCCACATCCCGCCGCACGGCCCGTTGAGGAGACCTTTGGGACACGTCGTGACCGGGCAGATGCCAGCGGTCATGTCGAGCACGCACTCGCCGCACATCTGGCAGCGCTCCTCGAACACGCCGTGTCGCACGACGTTGCCGAGGAAGACGCTCTCGAGGCCGGGGAAGACAGGTTTGGAGGTCGCGTCGGCGACGGTCTGCACGCCGGCGCCGCACGAGAGTACGAGTACCGCGTCGGCCTCGTCGATGCTGCCCGAGTGGCGGCGTGTCTCGAGGCGCGTGCCGCCCGAGTGGCAGGCGACCTCGCCTACCGCCCAGCCGGTAACCTCGATGCCCGCAGCGCTCAGGCGCTCGGTCGCCTCGGCGATCTCGTCCTCGCCGCCGGTTCGCGCTACGGTGGCGCACTGACCGCAGCCCATGACGAACACGCGTCGGGCATCCACCTCGGCCAGGTTTGCGAGGATCCGGTCCCACTCGCGTGGCTTGGTGATGATCATCGGACACCTCCTGTGATTCGGAGCCGATGTGATGTGTTCATCGGGAGCCTCTCTGCTCGACGGCGGTAGCGACGGCGCGGACGCACCCGGGGGCGTCGTCGGAGTAGCCGGCGCCGATGCTCTCGGCCCACTCGCCGGTCACGACCGCTCCACCCACGAGCACGGGCAGACCGGGGTA
>SLCP01000155.1 GCA_007125735.1 Coriobacteriia bacterium
AACTCGAACATCTCGAAGAAGAGAACCACGTTATGGTCGCCGGGAGTGGCGTTTGCCGGAGGCTGGAAGAGGAACGACACGGGAACGCGCTCGCCGGGCTCCATCTCGAGATACGGCGTGTTGCCCACGGCCTTCGCGTCGGCGGGCATCTCAAGGCGCACCCATGAGGTCGGCCGGCGCGCGAAGTCGGGGTCGCTGCGGTTCGGGACCGAGTAGCTGACCTGACCGGTCTCGTCGAATTCCTGGTCGGCGGTGTACACGAGCACCTTGATCGGCTCTTCACCAGGGTTGATGACGACGACCTCTCCGGTCATCTGCTCGCCGGGGTCGACCTCGAATTCGAACGAGCCCGAAGAGATCGCGATCGTGCGCTCGGCAGATGCTGGCGAGGGAAAGGCAGCGAACACGAGCAGCGCAACCGCGAGTGCCGCCATCAGACGGATCGCCGGCGGGGTACTTGAGCGGAGCACTATATCCCGACCGCCTCTCTGAACTGCCGCACCTGACGACGGGCAACGGGAATCTGCGTCTCGTCACGGTCGGCCGCGACGACTACGTATGCTCCTTCTACCCGCAGGATCTCGGTGATCTTGTTGAGGTTCACCATGTAGCTCCGGTGCACCCGCACGAACGCGTCAGGCCCGATCTTCTCCTCGAGCTCACCGAGGGTCGCATCCACGAGGTACTGGTTCTCGTAGGTGTGCGCATACGTCGACTTGTTTCGAGCCGAGAGGAACACGATGTCGTCGATAGAGAGCAGAACCGTTCTGCCGCCCTTGCGCACCGCGATCTTGCGAAAGTCTCCCTCGCCCGGCCTGCTCGTCTCCCCCATGAGGCGGCGGCGCCCCTTGGCGAGACTCTCCACGCGCGCGGAGAGCTCGAGGATGTTGAACGGCTTCGTGACGTACTGCTGAACGCCCTGCTTGAACGCGAGGATCTTCGCGAGGTCCTGCGTCTTGGCTGTGAGCATGATAACGGGGATGTCGGCGGTCACGGGGTTGTTGCGGATCTCCATGAGCGCCATCCAGCCGTCGACGCGCGGCATCATGATGTCGAGAATGACGACGTCGACGTCCTCCCGACTGAGCACCTCGATGCCCTCGGCGCCGTCACCTGCCGAGTACACCCGCATCCCGTCGGCCTCGAGTCCCATGCGGATCATCTGTACGATTGATTCATCGTCGTCTACGACGAGTACACCGATCGCGTCTGACATAGCTACCGCCACATGTCCGTCGACGAACAGACAGCAGCCGTTCGTCCCCGTATCCGGCCTGTCAGTATAGCCGAAACGGCCCTGTACGGCACCTATCTACCGCTAGATACGCCGCTCAGCCGGTTCCGGCGCCGCTCGTCAGCCGCGCTCCCGCATCCAGCGATCCATCGCACGCGCTGACTTCTTGCCCGCGCCCATCGCCTCGATGACGGTCGCTGCACCCGTGACGATATCGCCACCCGCGTAGACGCCCGGCAGGTTGGTCGCGCCGTCGTCGTCAGTGAGGATGTAGCCGCGACTCGACAGCTCGAGGCCGGGCGCCGCCTGCAGGACGAGCGGGTTTGCCCGCGTGCCCACCGCGATGATCACCGTGTCGCACTCGATCTCGAACTCGCTGCCCATCACGCACACGGGCGCACGCCGCCCGCTCTCGTCGGGCTCACCGAGCTCCATCCGGTTCGCCACGAGTCCGGTCACGAACCCTTCCCGGCCGAGGATCTCGACCGGCGAGCAGAGCATCTTGAACGCCACACCCTCCTCGGCCGCGTGGTGGACCTCCTCCTTGCGCGCCGGCATCTCGTCTTCGGTACGCCGGTAGACGAGGAAGACCTCCTCGGCCCCGAGACGGAGCGCGGTGCGCGCCGCATCCATCGCCACGTTGCCACCGCCCACCACCGCGACCTTGCGGCCACGCGCGACGGGCGTATCGGCGTGCGGGAACTCGTAGGCGCGCATGAGGTTCACGCGCGTGAGGTATTCGTTCGCCGAGTACACGCCGTTGAGGTTCTCCCCCGGAATGCCGAGGAACACCGGCAACCCGGCACCCGCACCGATGAACACGGTGTCGAAGCCTTCCTCGCCGAGGAGTTCGTCGAGCGTGTACGTCGCGCCGATGACCGCGTCGGTGACGATCTCGACACCCATCTGGGCAAGCAGGTCGATCTCGGCCTCGACGATGTCGAGCGGCAAGCGGAACTCGGGGATGCCATAGGTGAGCACCCCGCCGGTGGCGTGTAGCGACTCGAAGATCGTCACCGCGTTGCCGAGGCGCGCGAGTTCACCCGCGCACGCAAGGCCAGCCGGCCCCGAGCCGACGATCGCTGCCCGCATGCCCGTCGCCGGGGCGACCTCGGGCACGCATCGGCCCTCGAGCTCGCACGCGAGGTCGTAGTCGCCGAGCCAGCGCTCGAGGCGCCCGATGGCGACCGGCTCGCCCTTGCGCGCCAGAACGCACACGATCTCGCACTGCTCCTCCTGCGGGCAGACCCGGCCGCAGATCGCGGGGAGCGCGTTTCGCTCCTTGAGCACGGAGACGGCCGCCGGATAGTCGCGGTCGATCATGTGAGCGATGAACGACTTGATGTCGATGTTGACCGGGCACCCGTCGATGCACGTGGGGTTCTTGCACTGTATACAGCGCATCGCCTCGGCGTGCGCCATCTCCTCAGTGTAGCCGAGGGGCACCTCATCGAAGTCCTGCGCGCGCTCGGCGGCCGGACGCTCCGGCATCGCTACACGCGGTCCGCGCGACGGCTTGTGGCGGGGCTTCTCGGCCCCGGCTCCTGACTCTACTCGTGACATCTGCACCCCCGCGCGTACTCGGCGTCGGCTTCGCGTTCCTCTTCGTTGTAGACGCGCTGGCGGCTCATGAGCTCCTCGAAGTCGACAGCGTGGCCGTCGAAGTCGGGACCGTCTACGCACCCGAACTTCGTCTCGCCACCCACCGTCACGCGGCACGCACCGCACATCCCGGTCCCGTCGACCATGATCGGATTGAGCGACACGGTGGTCGGCACGCCGAACTCGCGCGTCGTCTCCGCGCAGAACTTCATCATGATCGCGGGACCGATCGCCATCGCGTGGTCGATCGCGCCCTCCTCACACAGACGCTTGAGCGGCGCGGTCACGAGCGCCTTCTCGCCCACCGAGCCGTCGTCGGTCACGATCTGCAACCGCACCGGGAGCGCCTCGAACTCCTCGCGCAGGATGAGCAAGTCGGCTGTTCGCGCGCCGAGGATGACGGTCACCTCGGCGCCGGCCTCGGCCATCGCACGCGCGACCGGGTACGCGACCGCCGCCCCCACGCCGCCGCCCACGACCGCCACGCGCCCGAGGTCGTCGGTGTACGTGGGCACGCCGAGCGGCCCGACGACATCGGCGAGCGAGTCGCCCACCTCGAGGTGCGAGAGCTTGTGCGTGGTCTTGCCGACCTGCATGAAGATGAAGCGGATCCAGCCTTCCTCGGCGGACCAATCGGAGAACGTGAGCGGGATTCGCTCGCCCGCTTCGTCGGCGCGCAGGATGAGGAACTGCCCCGCGCGGGCCTTGCGTGCGATGCGCGGCGCTTCGACCCCCATCTCGAAGACGGCGTCGGAGAGCCGGCGTGTGTGGACGATCGGGAACATCGGGCCTCCTGCCGGTTGAAGACGTGCGAACAAGTATACTCATATGGGCCCGAGCGTGAACCCGCTCCTGCGACCTGACGTCGACCTGCCGAGGAGTGCCGTGTCCCGTTCAGCGACCATCGCCTTCCTCGTGGCGGCCACGACGTGCGTCGCCCTCCTCGCCGGGTGCGCATCAGCCGAGACCGCCGAGCCGCTCCACATGAGCCGCGAGGCGCTCGGCACCGTTGTCGCCATCACCGCGTACCCCGCGGCCGACGACTCACGTGCCGCCGAGGCGATCGACGCCGCCTACGAAGCGATGGCCGCGGTCGAAGCGGAGCTCGACGCTCACGCGGCGGACTCCGCGATCGCCCGCGTCAACGCCGCGCCCGAACCAGCCCTCGAACCGCTTCCCCCCTACGCCGAAGACGTCCTCGACGCGATCTGCGTGCTCGAGGTTCGCGAGTGGTTCTCGCCGCAGCTGTGGGCAGCGACCGAGCTCTGGGCGTTCGAGGCCGGAGGACATGTGCCAACGACCGCCGAACTCGAGGCGGCGCTCGGCGACGGCCGCTACGACTTCGGGGGCGCCGCGAAAGGGCTTGCGCTCGACGAGGCCGCAGAGGCCCTGCGCGCTGCGGCTGGGGTGGATGCCGCGCTCATCGCCTCGGGCAGCACCACGCTCGCATACGGCACGAAGCCCCACAGCGAACCGTGGCGCATCGGCGTGGAAGACCCCCGCGACCCCTCGGCGCTCATCGCCACGATCGAAGCCGCCGGCGACATCACCGTCTCGACCTCAGGTGACTACCAGCGCGCCTTCGAACGCAACGGTGTTCTCTACCACCACATCCTCGATCCCGCCACCGGCCGTCCCGCGCTTGGGTTCCGTTCGCTCACGGTGGTGGGCGACATCAGCGGTCTCGACTCCGACATCCTCTCGACAGCGCTCTTCGTAGCAGGCCCCGCCCGCGCCATGTCCTTCGCCGAGGAACACGGACTCGGACTCGTCGTGGTAGACGCCGGAGGCCGGACACATATCGTGCCCGGCCCCGAAGGTCGTACGTGGGAGATCGTCACCGAGTAGCGGCGACGATCGCGCGGCCTACTGGTCGATGAAGTTCTTGACTGCGTTGTACAGGAGCGGGATCTCCCACCAACCACCCTGGAACGCCTTGATGATGGCGATCACGGCCACCACGAAGATCGCGAGCGACAGAATCGGCGCGACGATCCAACCGAGAACCGGGATAGCCCACAAGAGGTTCGCGGCGAATCCGGCAACCCACAGCCCAAGAGCCTGGATCGCGTGGAACTTCGAGAAGCGCTGGTTCTTGTACGGTTCGATGAGCAGCACGATGATGGCTACGATTCCGAACAGGTAACCTAGGGCGGCGAGCAGCCGTGTCGTGCTGTCCTCCTCGCCACTTGCGCCGGCAGGTGCTGGGGGCGGAGGCGGAGCAACAGGAGTCTCATCAGACATGTGACCCATCCTTTCGTCTTTGGCCGTTCTCCTCGTACGGACGAAGCGCGTGCTCGAAAACCCCGATAGCGGGTCTACGTTTGAACTATACCCGTTCTAACTGCTACTATCTTCACGTACGTGCGCCTTCCGGGGCGACAAGCCGAAGTCGACATAGTACCGCCCACCGGAGGAATCGTTAGATATGCATCGCAGCCGCGCATACGTCGCACTGCTCCTCACCGTCGTCTTGACCCTCGCCTCGGCACCGCTTGCCCTCGGCACCACCCGCGCCGACATCCAAGCGTCCCAGGAGCGTGCCCAGCAGGCACGCGAAGCCGCCGCACAGGCCGAGGAGGCCGCGGCTCGTTATCAGGCCGAGGCACGCGCTCTCGACGAGACCATCGCCGAGATCGCCGG
>SLCP01000019.1 GCA_007125735.1 Coriobacteriia bacterium
GACGGTCGCCCACGAGGGCGGCTTGTTCTCCGAGCATGGCGCCGACATCGAGTTCATCGAGGTGGACTGCGGTATCCGCGCCCTCGACGATCTCCTAGCTCGCGAATGCGATCTCGCACTCGCGCCCGATGTCGCCCTGGCCCGTCGCACGATCGACACCCAGGACTTCCGCATCGTCGCGACCATCGCGGTGGCCGAGGACGACTCACGCGTCGTCGCTCGACGCTCGGCAGGGATCGAGACCGCCGCCCAACTCGCCGGCAAGCGGATCGGGGTCGTGCGCGACGGGCAACCCCACTGCTACCTCCACACGCTGCTCGAGAGCGAGTCGCTCGCTGAAGGTGACGTAGAGGTCGTGTTTCTCGAAGCTGACGAGGGCGCTCAAGCCCTTCTCGGCGACACGATCGACGCGTATGCAACTCGGCCGCCCACGATCGACAGGCTCGCGAACGAGATGGGTGATGACGCCGTGGTGCTCGCTGCACCCGTGAACCCGTCCAAGATGCTCTCGCTCGTGGTGCACCCCGACGTACTCGAGCATCGGACGGACCAACTGGTCTCCGTGCTGGCTGCGCTGATCGATGCAGAAGGTGATGTCGCACCGCCGACCGGAGCAGACTTCACGGTGCACCTCGGACAGGACCTACTCGTCGCGCTCGAGGAGCATGCGCGGTGGATCATCAGCTCTCCGTGCTTCAGTGAGGTCACGGAAACGACCCCGATACCCGACACGCTTGCCGTGGTCGACCCCGAACCGCTCGCCTCGATCGATCCGAATCGCGTGAGAATCCTCGGCTGGAACGCCAGATGAGCATCCGGACCCGCATGACGCTACTCGTCGCGATCGCGATCGTATTCACGTTTGGTATGGTCGCCACGCTGTTGTGGACGGTCACGACCGACCGCCGCGTCGACGCATGTCTCGATCAGGCACGCGACGTCTCCGACGCCGTCTTCGAGCTGACGCTCCTCACGAGCGACTACACCGTCATGCCCACGGAGCGGGCCGAGCGCCAGTGGCGCATGCGATACGAGTCACTCAACGGACTACTCTCGGAGATGGCCCCCTGCGCCCGCGTCCCGTACGACCTGCCGAGCAGCGTGCGCCCGGACTTCGAGCGCCTCGGGGTGCTCTTCGACGAGCTGACCCAACACGTCGAGACGGTGGATGTGCAGTCGAGCGCGGACCTCAGCCCCTACGGCATCCGCGTCGCCGCGCAGCTGCGTATCACGGCACAGTCGATCGCCGATGCTACGATCGCCTATCGGCGCACGATCGCCGAGGGCCAACAGCGCACGCAGCTGCGGATGGTCGCGCTTGCCATCGCGATCGCGGTCACGGCAGTCGTGCTCATCGGTGGGGCCGCGCTGAGCAGCTGGCGATTCCTTGCCGAGCCGCTCGTGCGCCTGCGCGACGGTGCCCGCATCCTCGCTGCAGGGGATCTCGACCACCGCTTCGGCATCGAGCAGGGCGGGGAGATCGGCGAGGTCGCGCACGCCTTCGATGAGATGGCCGAGGCGCTCGCGGATTCGAACCGCGCACTACAGGCGGAGATCGCCGAGAGGCGCTCCGCCGAGGAGGAGGTTCGCCGAGCCAAGCGAGACGTCGAACGCGTAGTCGAGCGACGAACGGCTCAGCTCGTCGAGACCAACGTGCGGCTCGAAGAGGCGACGGCGACCAAGGACCGCTTCATGGCGCGGATGAGTCACGAGTTGCGCACGCCACTCAACTCCATCATCGGCTTCAGTACCGTGCTCGCCTCAGGAGCCCCCGGCCCGCTTACCCAAGAACAGGAGCGCCAGCTGCAGATGATCGCGCGGAGCGGCAAGCACCTCTTGGCGCTCGTGGACGATCTGCTCGACATCTCGGTCATCGCCTCGGGAGGCGTGCACCTCGAATGCGCCCCGCTCGATCTCGATGAGTTCGGCCGCTCGCTTGTGGAATCGATCGAACCGCTCGCGCGCGCCAAGGGCTTGACCCTTACCTATAGCCCCGAGTCGCCCGGCACGATCGTCACGGACCGCGCCCGTCTCGAGCAGGTCATGATGAACCTCCTCGGCAACGCGGTGAAGTACACCGACGAGGGCTCCATCACGCTCTCGGTCTCGCAGGCCGAGGACGGCGGTGCTACCCTCGCGGTCACCGACACCGGCCTCGGCATCGATTCCGAGTATCTCGAGCGGATATTCGCAGAGTTCTCCCAGCTCAGCCCTCCGGCAGACCGGGTCGCAGAGGGCACCGGGCTCGGGCTCGCCATCGCGCGGAGCCTCACCGTCCTGCTCGGCGGCACGCTGAGTGTCGAGAGCGCGCCCGGTGAGGGCTCGACGTTCACGGTGAGGGTGCCGGCGTGCGCTCCCGGCGCCGAGGATCCGTCCACTCATTCGGCCTGAGACGCGCGACCGCTACCCTACAGCAGTTCGCGCACGCGCTGCGCCGCCGCCTTGGCGACATCGGGTCCCACGACGAGCTTGAGCGCCTCGCCGAGGTTCTCTGCGATCGCCTCGAGGTCGGCTCGCTCGACCGTGTCGACGGTCTTACCGATGCGCTTCGCCTCCACGTCGACCGACACCGCAGCGAGCACGGTCCCGATCACGGGACGCAGCACTTCTTCGATACGTGTGGCGAGCAGGTTAGGCACCCGGGGGCTCCTCATCGGCCTCATGTGCCTGGATCGCCGCGAGCGCCTCATCATCGCCGTAGGTGAGCACGGACAGGTAGCTCTTCATCGCACGGCGCACCCGCCAGAAGTAGATGCCGAGCAGCACCATCGAGACCCCCACGAGCGCGTCGGAGACCACGCGCACGAGGTCACGGCTCATGCCCTCGAGGCCGAGGAACGCGAGCCAGCCCGCGAGCGCCGAGGCCGCCAGCGTGATGATCCCCGCCATGACGTATGCCATGTTGTCCGCGAACGCGGAACCCTCGGCCAGCCGCCGCAATCGAGCGACCTCGACCAGCAGAATCGCCGAGACGAACAGCGCAAACCCTCCCATGCCGAACCCGAGCCACGCGGGCACGTCGAGTGTGACCTCAGCTGCGAACGCTGGTGCGGGAAGGGTCAGCAGCGCTGCGGCTGTGAGAGCCGGTAACCTCATGAGCCTCATGATCGCTCCTCCATCGATCGGAAACCTGCGTTCGTCGGCGGAAACCGGAGTGCGCGGCTGCTCGATACAGGATACGGTATCGCCGTCCCGTGCGCACCCATCACCCCGCACCGCCACCGCCACCGCCGCCACCGCCGCCACCGCCGCCCGAGAACCCGCCACCGCCACCCGACGAAGAGGAGTTCTGGCTCGACGCCACAGAGCTGGCCGAGGAAACGCCGTCGACGAGCCCCGCGAGCCCGAGGGCGGTGCCACCGGCCACCGACGAGGTGTACGCCCATCCGTAGTGCTGCCTGAACGTCGGGTCGTTGGCGACCTCGGGGATCCGGGTGCGGAGCTCCTCGATGACCTGCTTGGAGATGCCGAACACCGTCGCGAGCACGAGGAACTCCTCCCACAACGCCACGTGACCTGGCGGCGCCTCGTGGAGTCGGCTGAAGTCACGGAGGTAGTTGCGCACCGCCCGGTACTTGGCGAACAGGTCGTTGGCCTCGGGCGAGCGCCGCGGCATGACCGCAGCGAGAGCGAAGCAGACGATGAGCGCGACGAAGCCGATGGCGCCGATCCACGCCGAGCCCACCCACAGCGCCAACCCGATGAGCGCCGCGAACGTGAGTGCGCCGCCGGCCGCCACGCCGATCTGTCCGCGAGCGCCGGCCTTCTCGAAGTAGTGCCTGCGCTCGGCCTCCTCCTTCACCATCTTCTTCCACGCATCCATGCGCGACGCGAACGTCTGTGACTTCGACTTCGCCCAGTCCTTCAGGTCTTCGATCGTGAGCGTGTCAGAGCCGCCTGATACCGTGTGGAAGTAGAACCTCATGAGCTCCTGGTCGATGGGGGACAGCTCGTTGTAGCGGGGTCGGTCGAGCGCGAGTTCGAGCGTTTCGACATCACGCGTGCCGAGGAGCCGGGAACGCTGCACGGTTACCGGCCTGATCGACAGTGCGCCTCGGTTGACGAGCGACATGATGGTCGCCGCGACCTCGGCGTCGCCCACCTTGCCCATCCGCCAGATCGCGCCCACAAGCGCGGGATGAAGCTCTGCGGGGATGTCGCGGTAGTACTTACCGGTGAACGAGGGGGTGTGCTCTTTGCCGTAGCGCACGAACAGGATGAGGGAGGCAAGCATCGAGAAGGTCGCCAAGCCGAGACCGAGCGCCCAGGCGACGGCGACGCTGAAGCGCGCCATGGCGCGGCGACGGTTGGCCTCCTCGGCGAGACGGCCCTCCTCGGCGAGGATGCGCTCTTCTGCGGCCTCCGGACGCGGCGTGACGGCCGTCAGCTTCTCGGCGGGGAAGAGCGCCCTCGCCTCGACGAACGTCGAGGCGGGAAGCCGGTCGAGGCTGAGCCGCACACGCCCGTCGTCGGCGATCTCGACGAGCCCGGTGAGCGGCCCGTGCGCCCACGCGCGTACCTCATCTCTCGTGCTCACGCTCGGCAGCGAGATCACGACACGCACGTTCTGCGCGGGGACCTCCCACCGGTCACCGATGAACTTCCAGTACAGTTCGCTCGTGTCCGACCAGCGCGTGGCCGCGCCGAGGACCCGGTAGCGCAGGGCGAAGGTCGCGCTCGTGTTCTCGGCTCGGAAGAACGCCCGGGCGTCGATGGTGTTGCCGGATTGCGTGACCTGGTAGGTCCCGGGCGGGCGGACGTCGCGCGCGTCGGGCTGCATGTTGAGGGTGTAAGCACCCTCGGGCCCCGCCATGCCGAGCACCTCCACACCGTCCGAACCCGCGACATCGATCTGCCAGAACACGAAGGTGAACGCGCCATCGAACTCGAAGGTGCGGCGCTCGGTCACGATCATCGAGCCGTCGGGCTCGACCTCAGCCACGATGTCGACCGCGCTCACCGAGTACGAACGCGCGAGCGCGGGTTGCGCACCCATAAGTACGGTGAGCAGCGCCACGATGACGAGCGCCGCCATCACGAAGCCATGCACCCGCCACGACGTTCCCACTCGCTGCCTCACTGGCGCCCCCTCAGTCTCCGGAAGAACTCGGTCAGGATGGTCCCGCACTCGGCTTCGCGCACCCCGCGCGTCACGTCGAAGCGGTGGTTGAGCCGCTCGTCGTTCGAGAGGTCGTAGAGCGTGCCCACGGCTCCGGCTTTGGGATCCGGCGCGCCGTACACGAGCCGTGCGATTCGGGCCTGGTGCATGAGCCCGGCGCACATCGGGCACGGCTCGAGGGTCACATAGACGGTGCAGTCGGCGAGCCGCCAGCGGCCGAGCTTGCGCGCCGCCTCGCGGATCGCGA
>SLCP01000191.1 GCA_007125735.1 Coriobacteriia bacterium
CGCACCTGCGCGGCGACCTCGAACGCCGCGTTGACGTAACCCACTGCACCGAGCGAGTTGGTGCCGCCCATCGGGATGATGTAGGGCTCGACGCCGTCGCGCCGCGCGAGCTCCTGCTTGGCGAGCACCGCCTCGCGCCGCCCGTCCCAGCCGTCGATCGGGTGGATGACGGTGCCGAGCGCCGCGTGCGCGCGCAACGTGGCCGCCGCGAACGGCCCCGGGGCCTGCGGCGAGAGCACGACGTGCGGCTCGAGTCCGAGCGCGCGGGCGTGCACCGCGGTCGCGAGCGCGTGGTTCGAGCCGTACGCGCCAAAAGTCAACACGGTGGTACGGCCCTGCGCCTGCGCCTGGCCGAGGAGGAACTCGAGCTTGCGGACCTTGTTGCCGCCGTAAGTGGCGTTGGTGAGGTCGTCGCGCTTGACCCAGAGGCCGTTGACCGGCCAGAGCTGCTCGGCCGCCTCGTCGAGCGGTAGGATGTCGGCGCCGTTGTCGACCGGTGTGGGTAGGTCGCACAGTTCGACGCGGGGCAGAGATGCGGTGCCCGGGAAGCGCTCGAACAGTGGCAGCGTCATCGGTGCGGGTCTGCTCGGCGAATCGACGGAACCGCGGTCGAGGTAATGGTAGCAGTGTGACGCCCAGTGGGTGCCGCTAACCCATCGCCTTCCTGATGAGCGCCTCGATCGTCGCCTCCTCGGCGTCGCCGAGCTCGGTTAGGGCGTACGCTGTGGGCCACATGGAGCCGTCGTCGAGAGCGGCGATCTCTTCGAACCCGAAGGTCGCGTACCGCGCACCGAACTTCGACGCGGCCTGGAAGAAACAGAGCACCTTGCCGTCCTTGGCCCAGGCGGGCATCCCGTACCAGAGCCGCGGCGCGAGCGAAGGCGTCACCCGCTCGACGATCGCGTGGAACCGCATCGCCATCTCGCGGTCGCCGTCGGGCATCGCCGCGATGGTGTCGAGCACCTCCGTGCGCCCGTCGGCCTTCTTGCCGGATGCGCGCGGGCGCTTGGGTTTCTCTGTGTCCTCGGCCATGGCGGACCCTCCCTACTCGGATGCGAACTCTCGTTCGAAGATTCCCATCGCAGCGGCGGTTCCCACGCGGATCCGAGCCCAGCGTGCGGTATCCTCGGCAGGGGCGTGGCGCGGAGAGGAGCGGCCGGATGAACGATATGGCGACGGTGTGGTTCAGGTCGAAGGTCGACTGGTGGCTCGGCGTGGTGCTCGTCATGCTCCCGGTGGTGACGGTGGCAAGCGGAATCGCGGCGATCGGCAGCGGGGAGCGCGAGGGGATCGTGGCGATGACGGTCAGCACAGCGCTGGTCGCGGCGATCTACGGCCTGCTCGTGATCCCCGTCCGCTACGGCGTGGGCCGCGAGCACCTCATCGTGCGGTTCGGGGTCGTCCGTCAGCGCATCCCTCTGGCCGCGATCACCGAGGTCTACCCGACCCACAGCCCGCTCTCCTCGCCGGCGCTCTCGCTCGACCGCCTCATGGTCCGGACTGGCCGAGGCCCCCTCGGCATGACGCTCATCTCGCCCGACGACCGGGAGACGTTCCTCGCCACGCTCGCGTTCAACGCGGGCCTTGAGCGAGACGGCGATCGGCTCGTGCGAGCTCACGGGGGGTCACGATGACGACCGGGAATGAACTCCTCGTGCATCCTACGTAAGGGAGTCCCCGATGCCGAGCCGTCCCACCGCAGCCACCATCGACGAGTACCTCGCCGACTTCCCGCCCGAGACCCGGACGCAGCTCGAGCGCGTGCGCGCGATCATCGCCGAGGAGGCGCCCGGCGCGACCGAGACCATCAGCTACGCGATCCCCACGTTCGACCTTGCCAACCTCCGATCGCGTGCGCTGATGGAGCGCCTCGGCATGACGCGCGACCCGGCCGACGACTTCGAGCACCCCATGCTCCCGGAAGGACACCCCCTCCGGGAGCACGTGCTCTACCGGCTGCGCCGTGAAGCGTTCGCGGCGGTGGCGTCACGCATCCAGGCCGCCATGCCGGGGCGGATCTTCTCGTAGGTGGCGGTGAAGCGCGGGTCGGCGACGTACATCTCGCCGAGGTTCGCGTGCATCTCTCGCGAGCACGGGTAGAACCACTCGTCGATCTGGAGCCGGGCGCGCTCGACCGCGTCCATCGCGCGGGGGTCGTCGGGTGCGACGCCCTCGTCGATGAGGGCGGCGATCGCGGTGTTGATCTCCTCGGCCTCGTCTTTGAAGCGCTGCCAGTCCGCCTTGGTGTACCGGGCAGCGCGGCAGGTGGACTCCTGGTAGGCGTCCGTGTCGCCCCAGCGCTCTTTGACCTCGGCCTCGTGCTCCGTCGGGTCGAAGTCGCCAAAGACCTCGAACATCTCTTCTTTGCTCAACGCGACCCCTCCGTTCTCGGCTGCGACCGTGCGGTCGATGAGGTCGAGCATGGCCTGCAGCTGCGTAACGCGACCGGCGATCAGCCCGCGTTGCCGCTCGAGTGCCTCGAGCCGGTCAAACTCCGGGTCGCCGAGCGCGTCTGCGATCTCCTCGAGCGAGAATCCGAGCTCCTTGTAGAAGAGCACCTGCTGAAGCTGCGCCAGGTCGGCATCGGTGTAGAGCCGGTAACCCGACTCGCTGCGCTCCGAGGGCTCGAGTAGCCCGAGCTCGTCGTAGTGGTGCAGGGTGCGCACGCTCACGTGCGCGAGCCGTGCGACCGTTCCAACCGTGTAGGCCATGCTGTCCACCTCCTTCGCGCCGAGGATAGACCCTGACGTTACGTGAGGGTCAAGGGGGGCGCAAGGAGAGGTCGTGCGGGGAGCGAGAGACCGGCCTACGCGCCTTCGAGCGCTTCGATGCCACGTTCCAGGAACTCGTCGAGAGGAACGCCGCCTCGGCCGACAATCACCGTCCGAGCCTCGGGGAACGAGTCCCGGAAAGCAGAGAGCCCCTTCGTGTCGCTCTGGTAGCCCGTACTCTTCACCTCTATGCCGACAGCTACATCATGCCGTCGTAGGACATAGTCGACCTCGAAGTCCCTGCCTCCGACCCGTTGGCGCCAGTAGCACACGTCCGCGCGCGAGTCGGCAGTATCGGCGAGCAGACGCGCGCCTACTGCTACTTCGCTCAACCGCCCCCACCACTCCGGGTCAGAGCGGCCCTGCTCCATCGTTCGAGCGTCGAAGGCGGTCATCATCGCCGTGCTGTACGGAGCCATCTTGGGTGTCGAGCGGCGGCGGCGGACAGCTTCCCCCGAGTACTTCTGCAGAGCGCGCACGAGTCCGGCGCCTCCGAGCAGATCGAGGTAGTGCGCCACCGTAGTCGTGTTTCCGGCATCCTGCAGTTGCCCGAGGAACTTCTCGTACGTGAGCTCGCGGCCAGCGTACTCACAGGCGAGGGCGAACACTCGCCGCAGGAGTGCGGGCTTGTCCACCCGGGTCATCAGCAAGATATCGCGAGATACCGTGGCCTCGAACGTCATCTCGTTGACGTACGCCCGCCACCGGTCGGGATCGCCCACGAGCGAAGCCGCCCCCGGATAGCCCCCGTAGAACAGATAGGTGTCGAGGTCCCAACCGAACGCCGCGCGACACTCAGGCCACACCCAGTGAGTCGCATGGATCACCTCGTAGCGACCAGCAAGACTCTCGCTCAGTCCCTGTTGCATGAGAAGCGGCGATGAGCCGGTGAGTATTACCCGCACATCGCGGTCGTGCCAGCTGTCTTCGTCCCAGAGTCTCTTCACCCACTCCGCCCAGCGTGCAACCTTCTGCACCTCATCGATGAAGAGCACCGCGGGTCCTCCGCTCTGCTCGTTCAGCGCCCGTGCCTCGTCCCAACGTTCCGCAAGCCAGTCGGACGACTGTAGGCCTGTGGTATCGGCACTGGCCGCCACGCTTGCGTGTGGAGTCGCGGCTAGTGCTTGCTTCACAGCAGTCGTCTTGCCTACCTGCCGAGGGCCGAGCAGAATCTGCATGAAACGACGGGGCTCCTCGGACAGGCGCTTCTCCAGATGCTGGCTTATGTCCCTACGAAACATGCGTTCACCTCGGCTGTGGTTGTTATCTAGTTACGTTGAGATATTTTATCTCAATAAGATGAGATAGGCCAGTAGGTGCCGCGCGGTGTATTCGCCTGCTCACCCGCCGATGAGCCGCACGCCCGGGTGTGCGCCGTGCGCGCGGGTGTGCGCCGAGTAGAGCGGCGCGTCGAGCAAGGTCGCGAGGCTTGCGGCGAACGCGTCGTAGAGTGCGCATCCGACATCGCACGCCTCATACGGTCGCCCGAGGGCAAGACCCTCGAGTTCAAGCGGGATCTGTCGTCGCATCTACCATTCGTACGCACTGCCTGTGCGTTCGCGAATACCGCCGGTGGCACCGTGCTGATCGGCATCGAAAACCGCACGGGCACCGTGGTGGGCATCGAGGACCCGCTCGACGCCGAGGAACGCCTCGCCAGCATCATCGCCGACAGCATCTGATCGAGCAGTGGGGCAGCGGCGTCGGCCGGATGCGCGAGGCGTGCGTGGCCGCCGGGATGGCGCCGCCGGTTCTCGAGGAGGTCGGCACTCACTTCCGGGTCACACTGTTCGCCGCACGAGAAGGCGGACCGTCAGTCGACGAACTCGACGCGGCCGCACTCGATGCGCTCCACTCCACCGAGGGACTCACCCCGAGTGAGCTAGCCGAGGCGATCGGCCGCACGCCGCGCGCGACACGCAACCGGCTTCGCAAGCTCGTCGAGCGGGGACTGGTTGTCGAACTCGGAAGCGGCCCGAACAATCCGCATCGGCGCTACTGCGTGGCCGAGGAGCCCGGACGGTACGGGCGCCAGGTACGGTAGCATCAGTGACCGCTGCTTACTCGAAATGCGACGCGTCCGGCACGGCCTCGGCGGCCTTCGCGAACAGCCGGATGTCGATGTGGCAGTACCCGCCGGGATTCTTGTCGAGGTAGTCCTGGTGGTAGTCCTCCGCCGACGCGTAGGCGCCCAGCGGCTCGACCTCGACGACGACGGGCTCCGCGTACTGCTCCTGGAGCGTTGCGACCGAGCGCTCGATGAGCGGAAGGTCGGCGGGGTCGGTGTAGTAGATGCCGGTACGGTACTGCGTCCCGACGTCATTGCCCTGCCGGTTGAGCGAGGTCGGGTCGATGGCCTCGAAGAAGATCTCGAGCAGGAACGGCAGCGGCGCGACGGCGGGGTCGTAGTCCACGCGCACGGTCTCCGCATACCCGGTCCGGCCGGTGACGACGTCGCGGTACGTGGGCGAGTCGGTCGTGCCGTTGGCGTACCCGACCTCGGTCGAGCCCACGCCACGCACTGATGCCATGAGCTTCTCGACACCCCAGAAGCACCCTCCGGCAAGATAGATCGTGGCCA
>SLCP01000158.1 GCA_007125735.1 Coriobacteriia bacterium
CGTGATGGCCCCCGAAAGATCGATGCCGAGCGCCAGCGGCGGCCGGCGGTCCGGCAGGCACGCGATGGCGGGTGCCGCGGCCTCCGCCACCTCGGCGGCCCGCGCGAGCGCCGCATCGGCGTCGGGTGCGCACACCACGCCGATCATCGCGGGACCGGCGCCTGAGAGCACCGCTCCGATCGCGCCAGCATCGAGCAAAGCGCTACGGACGAACTCGATGTCGGGGATCGCGACGCGGCGGTACGGCTCGTGGATGCGGTCGGTAAGCCCGGCAGCGAGCGCGTGCTCGTCGCCGCTTGAGACGGCCGCTGCGAGCAGGCCTGCCCGGCTGGCGTTGAAGGCGGCGTCGGCGTGAGCGACCTCGGCAGGGAGCAGCGAGCGCGAATCCGCGGTCGCGAGTCCGCGCGTGGGGCGCACGAGTACGACGGCAAGTCCGCAACCCGGGGCGACACGGAGCGCACGAGGTTCGCCATCGTCCCAGCTCACGGTGAATCCGCCGAGGAGGGCCGCGGCGGCGTTGTCCGGGTGGCCCTCGATCCCCGCTGCGAGCGTGAGGATTTCTGCGTGCGACATGCCGGCGCCGGCCAGCGCATCGCCGAGCAGCAAGCCGCCTACTACCGCTGCTGCCGAGGAGCCGAGCCCCTCGCCGGGCGGCACGCGGTTCTCGCACCTGATGAGCGCCGCGCCGCCGACGCCAGCCTCAGCGAACACGCTCGCCGCGGCGGCGGCAACGGGGTTATCCGCACCCGTAGGCAGCGCGCCTGCTCCCTCGCCCGCGATCTCGACCGTCCACTCCTCGGCAGGTTCGGCGGTAAACGTGTTGCGGAGGTCGAGCGCGAGTCCGAACGCATCGAAACCCGGGCCGATGTTGGCGCTCGACGCGGGTACCGAGACGCGGACGGGGCCCGACACGAGCGGCCTCAGAGGTCCTCGACGCGGATGACGGTCTCGGTGGAGCCGACGACATCGAGCTGCTCGATCTCCGCGAGCGCCGCGCGGACCGCGCGCTCGCTCGCACGGTGGGTGACGTAGACGATCTCCGCGGTGGGGCCCTCGTCGGTCTTCTGGATGACGCTTGCAAGCGAGACGCCGTGGTCGCCGAATACCTTGGCGACCGCAGCGAGCACGCCGGGAGCGTCGGTCACGAGGACGCGGATGTAGTAGGCGGTCTCGAGTTCGGCCAGGTCGCGGATTGGCAGCTCCTCGTTGCACGTACATCCCACGAGACCGAGGCACCCGCGCGCGATGTGGCGCGCCACCTCGATGACGTCGCCCACGACCGCGCTCGCCGCAGGAAGCGACCCTGCTCCCTCGCCAAAGAACATCGTCTCGCCCACCGAATCGCCCACGACGTAGATGGCGTTGTAGACGCCGTTGACGCTCGCGAGCGGGTGGGTCCGCGGAATCATGGTCGGATGCACGCGGATGTCGATCCCGCCGTCGATGCGGCGCGCGATGGCGAGCAGCTTGATCGCATATCCCATCTCGTCGGCGTACGCCACGTCGGCAGCGGTCAGCGACCGGATGCCCTCGGCGGGTACCTGGTCGAGTACGACACGGCTGTTGAACGCGATCGAGGCGAGGATCGCGATCTTGGCGGCGGCGTCGAAGCCGTCGACATCAGCGGTGGGATCGGCCTCGGCGAAGCCCTTCGCTTGGGCCTCGGCGAGCGCGTCGTCGTAGCTGAGACCGTCATCGGCCATGCGGGTGAGCATGTAGTTGGTGGTGCCGTTGACGATGCCCATCACGCTCTCGACCTCGTTGGAGACGAGGCAGTGCTTGAGCGGGCTGATGATCGGGATGCCGCCGCCCACGGATGCCTCGAACGCGATGTCGACGCCGGCGGCAGCCGCGGCGTCCATGACCTCTTGGCCGTGAGTGGCCATGAGCGCCTTGTTCGCGGTCACGACAGACTTACCACCGGCAAGCGCGGCGAGCACGAAGTCGCGCGCCACGCCGGTACCGCCGATGAGCTCGATGACGATGTCGAGTGAGGGATCGGCGATGAGTTCGGCCGCATCGGTCGTGAACGAGCCTTCCGGCAGGCCGAGGTCGGCCGCACGGCGCTCGTCGCGATCGGCGAAGCGGGTGAGCGCGATGTCCACGCCGGCGCGGGTGCGGAAGTCTGCGGCATGCCTGCGGAATATCTCGACCACTCCCGACCCGACGGTGCCGAGCCCGATGAGTCCGACGTTGATGGTGCGCATCGCTCTCCCCTGCTGGTAGACGAGACGGACGGTGCGGCGAGACTGGCCGCTCGCGGCTATTGTACCCGAGTCCCGAGCGTAGGCATCGTGAGTGCTGCCACATGCGCGGGTACGTACTGTCGCGGAGGTGGTCCGGGCATGGAGGCGCTCGTCGCGGTGGCACCGTTCGTCATAGCGGGCTCGATACTGCCCACGTGGACCGTGATCGTCATCGGCCTGCTCGGCACGGCGCGACCCGTGACCAACGCGCTCTCGTTCGTAGCGGGCAACGTGGTCTTCCGACTCGCACTCGGCGCCGTGCTCGTGTTCTTCGCCGCGGCGCTGCCCGACAGCGCGAGCCTGCGACTCGACTCGGGAGGATTCCCGCCGGCCGTGCCGCTCGCGTTCGGACTCGGTTTCCTCGGGCTCGGTGCGGTCGTCTGGCGTCGGCCTCCGGCTGCCGAGGGGCGCACGCTCATCGACCGTGCCGAGCGGGTGCGTCCTGCAGTGGCGTTCGTCGCGGGACTCGCCGCCGTCGCGGCGCCCGGGGTGCAGTACGCCTACTTCGTGGGAGGGGTGGCCGCACTCGCAGAGACCCTCGCGAGCACGACCGCCCGGCTCGCTGCACTCGGCGCGTTCGTGCTCGCGCTGCAGTGGATGCTCGTGCTCCCGGTCCTCATCTACCTCGTATTCCGCAGCAGCGCAGACCGGACGCTCGAGGCGATGAAGCGCTGGCTCAAGGCGAACGGGCCCCGGCTCGGCGGAGGGATCCTCATGGCCGCTGGGCTCTACCTCACGGTGTTCGGGGTCTTGGAGCTGCTCGGCGAGTGAGGCGTCCCGACAACCGCCGGTCGCGCGCCGCAACGTCGCGCGACTCAGTACGTCGAGCGAAGGTCCGCCCCGAGGCCCACGGTTCCCCTCACCACCGAGCCTCCCCCGCCATCGCCCCCGATGACGATGACCGACTCGGCTCCCACACCTTTAGCGAAGTAGAACACGGTCTCGGCGCCCTCGTCGCCGTCGAAGCGCTGCTCTCGATCGAGGAGCCAGTTCGCGCCCGCGTAGGCCTGACGGTACCACTCGACCGCCAGTTCAGGCTCGTGCTCGGCGGCGATCTCGTACGCCCACACCGTGCCGGGCGACACGACCTCCGCCTCGGTGACGGCACCGTCGAGCACGGGGACCTGGAACGGGAAGTCCTCGGCGAGCTCCCTGGACTTGCGCGACATGTCCATCGCGAGCGCGGCCACATCGATCGCTGGTGCCAGGCTGGCCGAGGAGACCTCCGCCTCGCTCACCTCGCTCTCGGTCACGCCACATGCCGCGAGCACGGCGGCGATAAGCGTCGCTGCCGCGAGCAGAACCAGCGTATGTGCGAAACGTCTCATGGGATCAGTGTACGCCCGGTCGCGCGAAGCGTCACCGGCAGACGTCGCCGCGTTTGCCCGCTTACGGATGCTCGAGCGCGGCCGCGACCGCGGCGCAGGGTACGACCCGGTTCTTGCCCGACGCCTTTGCGCGGTAGAGCGCGAGGTCGGCGCAGCGCATGAGGTCCTCGGGCTGCTGCGTGTCGGTCGGGAACGTCGCCACGCCCACCGAAGCGGTCACGTGCTCGGTCCGCCCGTGGGCGTCCACGACGACGCCGATGCGCTCGATCGCCTGACGGACACGACCCGCGACCTCCTGTACCGCGGCGGAATCCGCGGCCGGAAGCAGGATGCAGAACTCCTCGCCCCCGTAGCGGTAGACGCTGTCGGTCTCGCGCACCGACGCGGCGATCGCGTTGGACACGGCTTGCAGCGCGGCGTCGCCGACCTGGTGCCCGTGCACGTCGTTGAAGTGCTTGAAGTCGTCGAGGTCGACCATCGCGAACGAGAGATGGCTCCCCATGCGCCGGGCACGCATCGTCTCGAGCCTCAAGTCGCCTTCGAGCTTACGGAAGTTCCACGCGCCGGTGAGCGGGTCGGTCAGCGAGAGCTGCTCGGTGCGCTTGTGCAACCGGTCGAGATCGCGCCCGATCCACAGCCAGCCGGCGATGGCTACGACGAACAGCGGGACGAACACGCCGAAGTGGATGCCGAGCTCCTTGCTCACCTCGGTCGCGATGTGGCCCCGATCGACACCGACCCTCACGAACCACGGTATGCTGCTCACCGGCGTGAACCCGCACGTCTTCTTCGTGCCGTCCGGTAACGTCAGCCGGTCCGCGCCTTCGCGCTGCTCGCGCATGTTCGCCACCCGCATGCTCTCGGTGACGTCGGTGCCCACCCAGGACTCGGGGTCCCGGTTGCGGGCGATCATGATCCCGTCGGACCCGATGACCGAGATCGTCGTGTGCTCGGGCACGACCTCTTGCATGAGGCGGTCTTGGACGCGAGTCAGGTGCATAGCAGCGGCGACGAACCCGATCCGCTCGTTGCTGCGCCCGTACACCGGGTAGCACACGTGCACGACCGGGTTACCCGATATCTTCCCGTACATGAAGTCGCCGATGGCTACGCCGTCACTCGCCATAGAGCGCTGGAAGTACACCGTGTCTGCGACGTTCACGATCTCGGTGCTGTCTTCCGGGTGCCGACCTGCCGCTCGGATGTCGCCGCTGTTGTCCACGTAGATGATGTTCATGTAGTGCGGATAGTTGCCGAGCATCTCTTGGAACCAGCGATCCACCGCCTCGTAGTCCGCCGCGCGCACGTCATGGTTGGCGGCGATCGCGGTCAGGAACTCGGTGGTTGAGAGGAAGTAGTCGTCGATGGTGGCTGACACACTCTGGGCGCGCAGGAGCCCCTGACGCTGAGCGTCCTGCTCGAGCTGCGTCGTGATCGTCCACGCCTTGTACGCCGAGAACAACACGAACGGCAGGAGCATGATCGCGAGGAGCACGATGAGCCGTGCACGGAGCGACGATGCGCGCTGGCGGCCGTCGAGCGTGCCTGTCGGGTCGGGCGTGGGCATGTAAGCCTCCGAGGAACGTAGGTACCGTAAGTGGTATCGGTTCCTGCGGTGATGCCCTTGACCACTATTTCACAAGGCAAAGGCCGCTCCCGGCGCTTCACGCACGGCTAGCCGAGGTCGCAACGGAGCAGGTCCTCGTACGTCTCGCGGCGGACCGCCCAGCGCCACTCGCCGTCGCGCACGAACACCACGCCGGGGCGCACCTGCTTGTTGTAGTTGCTCGCCATCGACTGGCAGTACCCGCCGGTGGCGCACACGCAGAGCACGTCACCGGGCTCCGGGCACTGGAGCGGCGCGTCGCGGACGACGATGTCGCCGCTCTCGCAGTGCTTGCCGGCGACGGTCGCGACCATCTCGCGCGGCTGGTCCGCCTTGTTGGCGATGAGCGCTTCGTAGTGCGCATCGTAGAGCGAGGTGCGGATGTTGTCGGACATCCCGCCGTCGACGGCGACGTAGGTGCGGATGCCGGGGATCTCCTTGACGGAGCCGATCGTGTAGAGCGTCACGCCCGCATTGGCGACGATCGAGCGGCCCGGCTCGACCGCCATCCTCGGCACGTCGAGGCCGTGCTTCTCGCACTCCTCCTTGATGCCGTCGACGACGACCTTGCCGAAGTCCTTGACCGTCGAGGGCTCGTCGGGCGCGCCGTATGCCACGCCGAGACCACCGCCTACGTCGAGCATACGGACCGCGACACCGGTCTCGGCCTGGATCTCGCGCATGAACGCGACCATCACCTCGATCGCCTTGGCGAAGCTGTGGAGCGCGTAGATCTGCGAGCCGATGTGCATGTGGAGCCCGTCGAAATCGATGCCAGGCAGCTCGATGGCACGCTTGACCGCCTGCATCGCGAGCCCCTGGTTGAGGCCGAAGCCGAACTTGGAGTCCTCGGCGCCGGTCATGATGAAGTCGTGCGTGTCGGCCTCGACACCCGGCGTCACGCGAATGAGCACCTTCTGGGTAGCCCCGCGCTCCGCGGCGAGCGCGGAGAGGCGCTCCATCTCCTCGAAGTTGTCGACCACCACGCGCCCGATGCCGGCATCGAGGCACTCGGCGAGCTCGGCGGGTGTCTTGTTGTTGCCGTGCATCTGAACGCGCTCCATCGGGAACCCGGCACGCACCGCGTAGGCGAGCTCTCCGCCTGAGGCGCAGAGCAGGCAGCAATCCTCCTCCTCGACGATGCGCACGATGTCGAGCGAGAGGAACGCCTTGCCGGCGTAGACGACGTCGACGTCCTTCCAGTGGTAGCGGGTCCACTTCACGAACTCGGAGAGCTGGTGGCGGATGGTCGCCTCGTCCATGACGTAGAGCGCCGTACCCGCCTCGCGAGCGAGATCGGTCATGTCGACGCCGCCGATGCACAGCCGCCCGTCGCACACCTCGGCGGTCATCGGCAGCACGCCCATGAGGTCGTGCGCGGTCTTGGCGTCCGGTGTCGCTGGCGGACGGCTGGCGGCTGGCTTTCCCATGGTCGTCTCCCTACATCCTCTCGGGTGCGCTCACGCCGATGAGCGAGAGCACGGTGGCGAGCGCGACGCGCGTGGCGTCGACGGCGTACAGGCGCGCGGCGGTGAGCTCCGGTGCGTCCGGGTCGACCACGCGGCACTGGGTGTAGAACTGGTGGAACGTCTGCGCGAGGTCCTCGGCGTAGCGCGTGAGCTTGTGCGGAGCGAGCTGACGCGCGGCGATCTCGACGACCTCAGGCCACTCGGCGAGCTTGCGCATGAGCGTGAGCTCGGGGTCGGAATCGAGCAGGCCGAGGGGGGCGTCGGCACGCACGAACTCGGCGGCGGTGGCGGCGATGTCGACGCCCTCGTCGCTCGTGTCGGCGCCGGCGGCCTTGCGCAGGATCGCGCAGATCCGTGCGTGCGCGTATTGCACGTAGTAGACGGGGTTCTCGCTCGACTGCTCCTTGGCGAGCGCGATGTCGAAGTCGAGCGGCTGATCGGTCGAGCGGCGCAAGAAGAAGTAACGCGCCGCGTCGGGTCCGACCTCGTCGAGGAGGTCCTCGAAGGTGACCATCTCGCCGGTGCGCTTGCTCATCCGCACGACCTCGCCGGCGCGGAAGAGGTTCACGAGCTGGCCGATGACGACGTCGAGCTTGTCCTCATGGCCGAGCGCGGCGACCGCGGCTTCCATGCGCTTCACGTAGCCGTGGTGGTCCGCGCCCCAGATGTTGATGACGCGGTCGAAGCCGCGGTCGTACTTGTCGGCGTGGTACGCGATGTCGGCGGCAAAGTAGGTGTAGGAGCCGTCGGCCTTCTTGAGCACGCGGTCCTTGTCGTCGGAGAACTCGGTCGAGCGGAACCACGTCGCGCCCTCGTGCTCGTAGATGTGGCCGGCCTCACGGAGCCGCTCGATGGTGTGCTCGATCGCGCTCGCACCGCTCTCCGGCGCGAGTTCGTGCAGCGTGCGCTCGGAGAACCACACGTCGAACTCGACGCCCATGCCGGAGAGTACGCGCCCCAGGTGCTCGAGCACCTGCGCGTACGCCTTCTCCCTGAAGTGCGCCTCGCGCTCGGCCTCCGAAGCATCCGCCCACGCCTCGCCCTCCTCGGTGTGGATCTCGCGCGCGATCTCGACGATGTAGGCGCCCCGATAGCCCTCCTCAGGGAACTCGACGTCGCGGCCGCAGAGCTCGAGGTAGCGCGCGGCGACGGACTTGGCGAAGGTGTCCATCTGGACGCCCTGGTCGTTGATGTAGAACTCGCGCTCGACGTCCCAGCCGGCGTGCTCGAGCACGCGCGCCATGCTGTCGCCGAGCGCCGCCCACCGGCCGTGACCCACGTGCATCGGCCCGACGGGGTTGGCCGAGACGAACTCGACCTGCACGCGGCGGCCGCCGCCCTCGTCGATGCGGCCGAACGCCGCACCCTGCTCGCGCACGTCGACGAGTACGCGCTGGAGCGCGTGGGCAGAGAGCCGGAGGTTGATGAAGCCGGGACCTGCGACCTCGACGGCGGCGACGTCTTCGTGGTCGGCGATGCGGGCGGCGAGCACGTCGGCGAGCTGCCGAGGATTCATGCCGGCCGCCTTGGCCGAGGCCATCGCGACGTTGGTCGCCCAGTCGCCGTGCGCCGGGTCGCGCGGGCGCTCGATGCGCACCTCGGGCACCTCCGGAAGGGTGACCTCGCCGGCCTCCACGGCAGCAGCGAGCGCGTCACGGAACAGGTCGGCTACGAGTTCTCTCACGGGCGGCGGGCTCCTCGGCTGTTCGCGGCGAAACGGCAGGTCACTCAGGATAGCGTGAGCGGCACCGTGCGGCAATCGCCTCTGCTGCGCTTACCGTGGCCCCTGCTTCACCTTCAGCACGTCGACGTAGGACGTACGGCCGCCGTCGGCCTCCTCGGGATGCTCGACGTACGCGAGCAGCACTTCGAGCACACCGTCCCCATCGAGATCGATCAGGTCCAGTGACGTGATCGTGTCGTACACCGGGGAGACGAGCGGGGGCCCGAAGCCGTCGCCGCTGTTCAAGAACACCTCCACCCGGCCCAGATACGCACTCTTGTATACGTGTGGTTCGGTGTCCACCACCACTACGATGTCGGTCAGGCCGTCGCCGTTGATGTCAGCAAGGGTGACCCCCCTGACCCGCTGGTCCCACTCGGCGACCGTGTGGAGCTCCTCCACCCGGCCGTCAGCAAGCGTGCCGACGATCAGCGACGGTTCCCAGCGCCCGGGCTCGACGAGAGGATCCCTCATCATGAGGATCTCGTCACCGAGAGAACCCGCATCGAGATCTCCGGTCGCGATGAACCAATGGGCCCCATGGTCCAACTCGAACCTCTCAGCCGAGATCTCGGTCAGCAGCGTGAGCTCACGATCCCACTCATCAGGACCCGGCATGGTCGTCGTGTCGACCAGCCACCCGTACTCGCCGCTATCACGGTACGCGCCGATGAGCCCGATTCCGGGAACGCTCGCTGCCCACCTGAGCGAACCGTCCGGTCCGAGAACGCGCAACTCGTGGTCGTGTTGACCCTTATCAATTTGCGTGGGAGAGATGAGCGCCCCGATCGTCGCTCCATCGGGAGAGTCGGCGACCAGCAGAGAGAGGTGGTAGTCGACCTGCTCCGAGGCCATCTCTCGTAGACCACCCGGGGTGATGCGCAGCGTCGACAGCCACCGCTGCCAGCCAGACAGCTCATCATCTCCCGAAGTGACGACCATCACCGTCGCAGAGTCATCCCCGGGAACGACGAGTACCTCGTCGATGCGTGGCGCTTCGAGCAGGACCTCGGTCGCCATGCCGTCTCCGGTGATGTCCACCAAGACGAGTTCGCGGTGTGTGTCGGTATTCCCGTCTTGACCGATGTCTTCAGACACCTCGCGCACCATGAAGATCGCACCGTCCCACGGCTGTAGCTCTCGAGGAAGAATCCAGCTGCGCTCAGCAGCCGTGATCGCCTGGTACTCGCTCGAGAACCGCACCTGTTCCTCGAGACGAGTACCGTTCAGAGCGAGGAGCGAGCCACCCGCTAGAATGGCCGGCCCCTCCGGGAGCACGACCCCGCTCACCGAAGGGTCTCCCCAGGGGCCCCGTGAGATGTCCGGGTACCCCTCGATCACCCGAGAGGCGACGGGATAGAGCCCGGGTTCAGACTCGATTGCGCACCCTGCAGGAGCGATCGTCGTGAGGAGTGATACGGCGAGGAGCAGGCGGAGGCACACCGCTCCTCGCGACGGGCCGAACTGCGTCACCTTCATCGGGCGACCATCCCCCTCGTTGCGCCTTACGGAAGATACGAGAATCGATATGCGTACACGTGAATCAGGTTACCCCCATGCCGTGCCCGATGGGCAGGTAAGGAGGCGCCCGTTACGGACGTGTTGCCAACGAGGACAGCGCGACCCCTCGACCGCGGTTCGGGTCTCGCGCGATCAACCCTCGAGCCGAGGAGCCACCGGCGGAGCAAGCACCGGCTCGTTGGGCGCGATCCTCGGCTCGGCCATCCCCTCGGCGCCGAGGACCTCGCGCAAGCGCGTGATGCGCCGGTACTCCGGATCGCGCTCGTCGCCGCTCGCCCCGCTGCCGGTCCAGCAGTAGAAGAGCTGCGTGAACCCGGGACCGGCCGTAGGCACGTAGTTGTTGAACCGCACCGCCTTCTCGAGCGCCGCGAGCATCGAGCGGGGGTCCTTGAGCAGCAGCATCCCCTCGGCGTCTGCCACCTCGGCGTGACGCAGCTGCGAACGCCGGTGCCCGAACGCGATGTACTCGGAGACGATGACGAAGAACACGATCACCGGGAAGAGCCACGCCACGAAGAGCAGCATCCGTGCGTCGACAGCGGGGTTCACCTTCTTGACGCCGTCCTCGGTCACCACGCGCACGACGCGCGTTGGTTCGCCCGACGGGTCCTCGCGTCCGGTGAGACCGTAGTCGCGGATCGTCCACAGCGGGGCCATGATCGCCGTGACGCCCGTGGCCCAGATGGTGTCGCCGGCGCGCAGGCGGGCCATGAGGTTGGCGAAGACGGCGCGCTGCTCGTTTGGGGTGAGTCGCTCGGCCAGGCCGCGGGTGACGCCGACCACCGGCCGGCGGCGCCCCTTCGCGAACACGAACGCGTTGACGTTGGAGGTCTCGAGCACCCAGAGCGCCGGGGCCACGTTGAAGCCCGCGGCGATCGCCATGTCCTTGAGCGCGTGTTTGGTGGGCAGCAGCTCGCCGCGCGGCGCGAGGTGCGCGCCGAACTTCGCGAGCAGCCACCGCTCGCACCGCGAGAGCGCGAGCGCGATGTAGACGCCTACCCCGAGCGCGAACGTCGTGCACCACAGCGCGAACGTCGCACCGATGTTGTCGAAGACGATCGCCCAGCGCCCGGGCTCCTCGGTCAGGAGCGTGACGACGATGAGCACGATGCCGAGGAGGATCGCGGCGAACGCGGCGCTCGCTACGAGCAGCAGCACGATGAAGGCGGCCAGTTCGATGCGGTTGCGATCGACGCGGTCCCACAGCGGCTCGATCCGCTCAGCCCGCACCGCCGCCGGTCGTGCCGCCACCGCAGCCCCCCTACCGTCGCCTGCTTGCGAGTTCGCTCGCGAGGTCCTCGAGCGTCATGCCCTCGCGGAGCATCACCACGAGCACGTGGTAGATGAGGTCGCCGATCTCCCACCGCAGCTGCTCGGGATCGTGGTCGCGCGCGGCGATGATGACCTCGCTCGCCTCCTCGGCGACCTTCTTGAGGAGCTTGTCTTGCGGACCCACGAGGAGCTTGGCGGTGTAGGACTCCTCGGAAGGCTCGGCTTTGCGCTGCTCGAGCACGGAGTAGACCTCCTCGAGCACCGGGCCAATGCGCGGCGCCTCGGGAGGCGCGGGGTCGCCGAGGACCGCGCGGATGTCGTCACTCATCGGACACCTCCTCGCTCGGCTCGGCGAGCACCGGACGGTAGAAGCACGTGCGCTCGCCGGTGTGGCACGCAACACCCTTCTGATCGACGAGCACGAGCAGCGTGTCTGCGTCGCAATCGGCGAGCACGTCGTGGACGGCCTGGGTGTTGCCGGACGTCTCGCCCTTGCACCAGTACTCCTGGCGCGAGCGGCTCCAGAACCACGTACGCCCCGTCGTCACGGTGCGCCGGACCGCCTCGGCGTCCATCCACGCGACCATGAGGACCTCGCGCGTGTCGTGTTGCTGGATGACGGTCGCTATGAGTCCGTTCGCGTCGAACTTCAGGTCCTCCACGCGTACGCCCTCGGCCGACTCGTGCTCGTGCTCGCTCATCGCATCCACTCTCCTGCCACTGGGGATCTGGCTTCCTCGGGCACCTCGACGAGCCGCACGGGAATGCCGTGGGACGCGAGGTGTACCTTGATATCGTGTACCCGGAACGTGCCGAAGTGCAGCGTGCTCGCCGCAAGGACCGCGTCGGCGTCGGCCTCGACGATGACTTCGGCGAAGTGGTCGAGCGTTCCTGCTCCCCCGCTCGCGATCACCGGGATCGAGAGTTCGCGCGTGATCGCACGGGTGAGCGGGATGTCGTAGCCGTCGTTGGTGCCGTCGCGGTCCATGCTCGTGAGCAGGATCTCGCCGGCGCCGAGGCGCTCCGCCTCGCGCGCCCACTCCACCGCGTCGTGCCCGGTGTTGACGCGACCGCCGTTGATGAAGACCTCCCACCGGTCCCGTCCGCCCGCGACCCGCTTCGCGTCGATGGCCACGACGATGCACTGGGCGCCGTAGATGCGGCTCGTCTCGGTGACGAGCGCCGGCGCGCGCACGGCCGCCGAGTTGAGCGAGATCTTGTCGCACCCGGCGGCGAGCATCGCGCGGATGTCGGCCGCCGAGCGCATGCCGCCGCCCACGGTATACGGGATGAAGACCTCTTCCGAGGTACGCGCGGCGACCTCGAGCATCGCCGGGCGCTCCTCGTGGCTTGCGGTGATGTCGAGGAAGACGAGTTCGTCGGCGCCCTCGCTGTCGTAGAAGGCGGCGAGCTCGACGGGGTCGCCCGCGTCCACGAGATCGACGAAGTTGACGCCCTTGACCACGCGTCCCTCATGGACGTCGAGGCAGGGTATGACGCGTTTCGTCAGCACCGCTGCATCACGGCTCCACTCCGTAGCCCACCGCGATGGCCTCGGGAAGCGTGAAAGCGTCCTCGTACAGAGCGGTCCCCACGATCGCACCCTCGACTCCGGGCCCGATCGATGCGAGATCGCGGATGTCGTCGAGCGTCGAGACGCCGCCAGAGGCGATGATCGGGATCTCGATCTGGCTGGCGAGCGCACGGTACGCGCCGTAGTTCGCGCCCTGCTGCATGCCGTCGCGCGCGATGTCGGTGTAGACGACGCGCCGCACGCCGAGGAGCTCGAGTTCGTGCACGAGCTCGAGGACGCCCCGCTCCGTGCCCTGGCGCCACCCCTCGATCGCGACCTTGCCGTCACGCGCGTCGATACCCGCGACGACGGCCTCGGGATACGCCGCACACGCGTCGGCGACGAACTCCGGCTCGGTCACGAGCGTGGTGCCGAGCACGCAACGGCTTACGCCCGCGTCGATGAGCGCCTCGAGGGTCGCCATCGAACGGACACCGCCGCCGGTCTGGATCGGCACGTCGACCGCGGAGGCGATCGCGCGCACGGAGTCGATGTTGGCCGGCGTGCCGTCGCGTGCGCCGTCGAGGTCGACGACGTGGATCCACTCGGCGCCGCCCTCGGCCCACATGCGCGCCTGCGCCACCGGGTCCTCGTTGTACACGGTCACCTGGTCGTAGCGGCCCTGCTTGAGCCGCACCGCCTTGCCCCCGAGGATGTCTATCGCGGGATAGATCTGCATGTCATGCACCCTCCTGTACGATCCGACCGAAGTTCGCGAGTACCGCCAGCCCCGTCGCCGAGGACTTCTCGGGGTGGAACTGCACGGCATACACGTTCCCGGTTCCGAGCGCCGCGGCGAACGGCACTCCGTATACGGTCGAACCGATGATACAGGAAGAATCCGCAGGTACGACGCGGTAAGAATGAACGAAGTAGAACGCGCTGCCCTCTTCGATGCCCTCGAACAGACGGCTCGGGCGCGGGTAGTCGACGGTGTTCCACCCGATGTGCGGGATCTTCACCCCGCCGGGTAGCCGCGCGCAGCGACCCGGAACGATGTCGAGCCCCTGCCACTCCCCGTCCTCGAGCCCCACGGAGGCGAGCAGCTGCATGCCGAGACAGATGCCGAGGAACGGCGTGCCGGCCGCGATCCGCTCGGCGATCACGCCGTCGAGGCCCGACTCGCGCAGGTTGTGCGCCGCGTCGCGGAACGCGCCCACGCCCGGCAGCACGATGCCGTCGGCGGCACGCACGACCGCCGGGTCGTCGGTCACGACGACGCCCTCGACGCCGGCGTGCTCGAAGCCCTTCTGCACGCTGCGCAAGTTGCCCATCTTGTAGTCGATGATGGCGATGCGGGGTGTCACAGCGCTCCCTTTGTCGACGGCACCGCTCCTGCGAGCCGCGGGTCGATCTCGACCGCCTCGGCCAGAGCGCGCGCGAGCGCCTTGAACGCCGCTTCTACGATGTGGTGCGCGTTGTCGCCGGCGAGCTTGTGCACGTGCAGCGTGAGTCCCGCGTTCTGCGCGAAGGCGACCATGAACTCGCGGGCGAGCGAGGTCTCGAACGTGCCGATGAACTCGATCGGCAGCTCGACGTCGTAGGTGAGTCCTCCTCGGCCGGAGATGTCGATGGCGGCGAGCACGAGCGCCTCGTCCATCGGGATGGCCGCCGAGCCGTAGCGCCGGATGCCCGCCTTGTCGCCGAGCGCTTCTGCGAGCGCGGCGCCGATGCAGATGCCCACGTCCTCGACGGTGTGGTGCGCGTCGACCTCGAGGTCGCCCTTAGCCTCGACAGTAAGCGAGATGAGGCCGTGGCGGCCGAGCGCGTCGAGCATGTGGTCGAAGAAGGGGATGCCCGTCGACACGCGCACCTCGCCGGGCGCGTCTACGTCGAGCGCGACCGTGATGGCCGTCTCCTTGGTCTCGCGGGTGACAGAACCAGTGCGTCCCATGCTAGTAGCCCAACTCCCCCACCGTCCCGTGACGCGCGTGCGCGCCGTTGCCGAGTATCTGCGAAGCCTTGCGCGTCGAGAGGATCTCTTCGACGGCGGCCAAGAAGCGCTCGTTCTCCTCGTCGGTCCCCACCGTCACGCGCAGGCAGTCCTCGAGACCCGGCGTGCGCGTGAAATCGCGGATGAGGATCGAGTAGTTGTGGAGCAGGTCGCGCCAGAGCGCGGAGGCGTGGTCGACGCGGAAGAGGATGAAGTTGGCCTCCGAGGGAAACACCGTCACCTCTTCGAACGCCGAGAGCCCGTGCACGAGCGTGTCGCGCCCGCGCATGATGTCGCGGATCGCCTGCTGGAACACGACGCGCTCCCTAAAGACCGTCGAGGCCACCCACTGCGCGAACGCATCGACCGAGTAAGGCTGGCGCACCTTGGTGAGCTCGCGGACCACGTCCTCGTGCGCGAGCAGGTAGCCCACGCGCAACCCTGCGAGCGAGAACGCTTTGGAGAACGTGCGCAAGATGACGAGGTTGGGGTGGCGCTCCATGTGAGGACGCATCGTGTGGCGGCTGAACTCGAAGTACGCCTCGTCGACGAGCACGATCGCGTCGGTGGCGTTCAAGATGTCGATGAGCACCGTCTCGGGCGTGATGTTGCCGGTGGGGTTGTTGGGGTGCGCGAGCATGACGACGTCGATGTCCCCCTCGCCAAGGCGCTCGAGCACCGCGTCGGCGTCGACCGAGAAGTCCGCGGTGCGCGGGATGCGCACGAGCTCGGTCCCGGTCACCTGGGCGTCGATGCCGTACATCGTGAAGGTGGGCGGCGCGTCGATCATCTTGCGTCCCGGCCCGCCCCACGCGAGTAGGAGGTCGAAGATGAGCTCGTCGCCGCCGTTGCCCACGATCACGTTCGAGGGCTCGAGGCCGTTGGCCTCTGCGATGAGCCCGCGCAGCGTGGTCGCCATCGGGTCCGGGTAGCGGTTGAACCGGAACTCCCGCATCCGGCTCGCGAGTTTGTCGACGATCTCGCCGGGCAGGTTCGCTGGGTGCTCGTTGGCGGCAAGCGCGATGTCGACCTTGAGGTCCTTCGCGTCGTACGGGACGAGGTGTTCGAGTTCTGGCCGAGGAGCCCGCATGCGGTCCATACCTACTCCTCCTCCCCGGTCATCTCGGTCATCTCGGTCATCGCCTCGAGCCTGAGCGTCACGGCGCGCGCGTGCGCGTCGAGGCCCTCGGCGTCGGCGATGAGCGCGGCGGTTGGCCCGTCGAGCTCGAGCGCTTCGAACGAGTAGGCGAGCACCGAGGACTTCTTCACGAAGTCGTCGACGGAAAGCGGGCTCGAGAAGCGCGCCGTGCCGCCGGTGGGCAGCACGTGGTTGGGCCCGGCGACGTAATCGCCCACGGTCTCGGGCGTGAAGTGGCCGAGGAAGATGGCGCCGGCGTTGCGGATCGAGCCGAGGACGTCGAACGCGTCGGCCATCTGGATCTCGAGGTGTTCGGGCGCGATGAGGTCGACCGCGTCGAGCGCGGCGACGATGTCGGGGCACACGACCACGAGCCCGTTGTCGCGCAGCGAGCGCTCGATGACGTCGCGGCGGGGCGCCTCTTCGAGCAACACGGCGAGCGCCTCCTCGACCTGGCCCGGCAAGTCGGGCGAGGTGGTGACGACGTAGGTCGCGGCGCGCGGGTCGTGCTCGGCCTGCGCCATGAGGTCGATCGCGACGAACGCCGGAAGCGCGGTCTCATCGGCCAGCACGCAGACCTCGCTCGGCCCGGCGAGCATGTCGATGCCCACGTCTCCCATGACGAGCTTCTTGGCGGCGGTGACGTAGGCGTTGCCCGGCCCCACGACCTTGTCGACGCGCGGGACCGACTCGGTGCCGTACGCGAGCGCGGCGATCGCCTGCGCGCCGCCCACCTTGTAGATCTCATCGACACCTGCCTCGGCGGCCGCGGCGAGCGTGTAGGGATTCACGGTGCCGTCGGCATCGGGCGGCACGACCATCACGACCTCGTCGACGCCAGCGACGCGCGCCGGGATAGCTGTCATGAGCACGCTCGACGGGTAGCACGCCCGCCCACCGGGGACGTAGCAGCCCACGCGCTCGAGCGGGGTCACCTTCTGGCCGAGGAAGATCCCGCCCTCTTGCGTCGTGAACCACGATTGCGGGACCTGCCTCTGGTGGTAGTCGGCGATAGCACCGGCCGCGTGCGAGATGGCGTCGAGGAACTCGGTCCCCACGGCGGCGACGGCGGCGTCGATCTCGGCCTCGGTCACCGCGAACTCGTCGATGGCGGCGCGGTCGAAGCGCTCGGTGTACTCGCGGAGCGCCGCGTCACCGCGGGTGCGGACCTCATCGAGGATGCGGGCGGCCACGCCGAGGACCTCGGCGTCGACACCGCCCGACCGCGTGAGGTCGGACTCGGCCAGGCGCTTCCCGCGCTCAAGTACGATGGTGCGCAACATGTCGGGCGCAGCCCCTCTCGTGTACGTCGGTGCGTGTACGGTCGTGCGCGTGCGTTCGTGCGTGTGCGTCGGTGCGTCGTGTGTGCGTGCGTACGCGGACTATTCTACCGGCACGGCGGCAAGCCGCTCGGCCAGGTTCGTGATGCGCTCGGGGTCGGTGCGCAGACTCGCCGGGTTGGCGACGAAGCGCGCGGTCGACGGGAGCACGTCTTCGACGATGCGCAGCCGGTTCTCGCGAAGCGTCGTCCCGGTCGCCGTGATGTCGACGATCTGGTCCGCGAGGCCGATGAGCGGCGCGATCTCGATGTTGCCGTGCAACTTCACGACCTCCACCTGGACGCCCTTGGCGGCGAAGTGGAGCTCGGTGATGCGCGGATACTTGGTCGCCACCCTGATCACGCCGAGGTGACGGTAGTGCTCGGCGACCTCGGCCGCGGCGTCCTCGGGCTCGGCCACCACGAAGCGGCATCC
>SLCP01000008.1 GCA_007125735.1 Coriobacteriia bacterium
GGTAGACTACCCTTTGCGCGCGGACGTAGTTCAGTGGTAGAACACCACCTTGCCAAGGTGGGGGTCGAGGGTTCGAATCCCTTCGTCCGCTCCATCGCACAGATCCGAGGGTCGGTCCGGACGGCTACAACGCGGCCAACGGGGCCGGCCTTCGCTTCGCATAGCGCACATGCGCGCACATACGGCGACGTGGCCAAGTGGTAAGGCAGAGGCCTGCAAAGCCTTTATCCCCGGTTCGAATCCGGGCGTCGCCTCCAGAGATGACGACAGGCCGTCCTCCGCGGGCGGCCTGTCTCGTTCCACGCGATGCAGGCGATTTCGCAGGGCGCCACAGACGCCGAGGCGCGCGAGAACCCGGCGCTGCTCAGGCGACGCCGGGTCTCGATCGCGACCTTCGAGAGGTCAGACAGAGTACTTGATTTGGATGCGCTTCGACTGCTCGAGCCGGAGCAGTCCGCGCTCGACATCGCGCGGGTCGGCGATGTTGTCGATGGCCCACTGGATGATCTCCGCGGGCACCAGGGGATAGCGCTTACGCGCTTGCGACAGGGTCATGCTGCCACCTCCATGCTACGACTACTGCTGCGTCTGGCGTGCTGCTGCTACTGCGACTTCTACTGCGTCTAGACCCTTCTACAGTGGTATTCTGCCGTGTATCACACCAATACGTCAAGTAGAGGTCGAGGTGTTTCACTCGTGCGCATCGGGTTCTTCACAGACACCTACACACCGCAGATCAACGGAGTCGTGACCTCGATCCGCCTCTTCGCAACGGCCCTCGAGGCACGCGGCCACGAGGTGTATGTGTTCGCCCCCACACCCAGACATCCAGATGACGCCGACCGCGTCGTACGCTTCCCGTCGATGCCGTGGGCGTTCCAGCCAGAAATGCGCGTCGCATCACCGGTCTCGATCGCTGCACTGCGCACGCTCGATTCGCTCAAGCTCGACATCGTCCACTCCCACGACCCGTTCAGCATCGGTCTCCTCGGCCTGAACGTGGCATGGCGCAAGCGCATCCCGTACGTGCACACGTACCACACCCTCTATCCCGAGTACGTCCACTATGTGTGGGAGACGCGCCTGACCAAACGGCTGGCCGAGCGCCTCTCGCGCGACTTCTGCCAGCGATGCGACTCGATCGTGGCGCCGTCGAGCAAGGTCGACGCGTACCTGCGCGCGTGGGGTGTCACCGTCCCGGTCGATGTCATCGCGACCGGGATCGACGTCGAGACGTACGCCCGTCCCGAGCCCGTTCGGCTCGATTCCCTACGCGCGCGCCTCTCCCTTGGCGCCGAGGAACGGGTCGTGCTGTTCGTGGGACGGCTCGGTCGCGAAAAGAACATCGAACTCCTGCTCCGGGCGCTCTGGCACTCGCGTCACCCCAACGTCAAGCTGCTCGTGGTGGGCGACGGACCTCACCGCCACGAACTCGAGGCGATCGCCGCCGAACTCGGACTGGAGAATCGCGTCATCTTCGCCGGCTACCTCGAGCGAGCGGACACGGTCGCTGCGTACCACCTGGCCGACGTATTCGCCTTCGCATCGACGACCGAGACGCAAGGGCTGGTCATCGGCGAGGCTATGGCAGCCGGACTCCCCGTCCTGGCAGTGCACGACCACGCGGTGGAAGACTTCGTCGTCGACGGCCAGACGGGCTTCGTGGTTCCCGCGCTGGCCGAGGATCTCGCTCGCGCGCTTGACGACTTACTCGCCGATGAGACCGAGCGCGCGCGCCTCGCCGAGGCGTCGAGAGAGCGTTCCTCGGCGTTCTCGATCGAGTGTCAGGCCGAGAAGCTCGAAGCCCACTACGAGCGCGCGATGGATCGGTTCGTTCCGCGCGTCCTTCTCAAACGGCCCGCACTGCCGCGGTTCAGGCGCTGACGCTTTCCCGGCGCTCTACTGTCCCCACCGCTTGAGCAGGTCGTGCTCCACGCCGAGTACGTCGAGTGCCTTACCGACGACGTAGTTGACCTGGTCGTCGATGGAGGCCGGCTGGTGATAGAACGCGGGAGCAGCGGGGACGATCGTCGCACCGGCCTCCGTGAGCGCGGTGAGGTTCCGGAGGTGTATCAGCGAGAGCGGCGTCTCTCGCACGACCATCACGAGCGGCCGACGCTCCTTGAGGGCGACATCCGCCGCCCGCTCGGGAAGGTTCGTCGACGTGCCGGCAGCGACGGCCGCGCAGAAGCCCATCGACGCGGGTGCTACGAGCGTGCCGTCGGTCAAGTGCGAGCCGGACGCGAGCGGGTCGAAGAGGTCGCGGGCGCACGCGACCCGCAGAGAGACATCACCAGTGAGCTCGAGGAATCGGAGCACCTCGGCGACCGGATCCTCGAGCGGTAGCTCGAACCCCAGCTCGAACGCGGTGACCTCGCGACCGGCATCGGTCATCACGAGGGAGACCTCGTGGCCCTGCACGAGCAACTGCTCCACCGCGCGCATGCCGTATGCGCTACCCGAAGCGCCCGTGACGATAACCGTGTAGTGGCCCATAGGCCTCCCCTTCCACTCGCTCACAGGGACAGGCCCCTGTCGAGTAGCACACCCGCGAACACAACCATAGCGATGACACCGTTGAACGTGAAGAACGCCGCGTCGACGCGCGACAGGTCGTCAGGCGACACGATGGCGTTCTCGTAACCGAGGAGGAGCGCTGCGACGCCGATCGCCGCGTAGTACGGCCACCCGACGCCCATGAGCCACCCTGCGGCGACGAACAGGCCTACGGTGAGTACGTGCAACACCCGCGTCATCATCAGCGCGCGCGGGATGCCGAGGTCCGCAGGGGCGCTGTGGACGCCGTCGCGTACGTCGCACTCGTAGTCCATCGTCGCGTAGATGATGTCGAACCCAGCGGTCCACACGAGCACCGCCCCGCCGAGGATCCAGGGTGCGGGATCACCGATGGGTCCGCCCACGGCGACCCAACCGCCGACCGGCGCGAGCCCGAGACACAGGCCGAGCCAGTAGTGGCACAGCCACGTGAAGCGCTTCGTGTAGGGGTAGATGATGAACGCCGCAAGCGGGATCGGCCAGAGCACCCGGACGATCGGTTCGAGCTGCCAGACGCCCACAAGGTACGCAGCGAGCATGACGGCAGCGAACGCCCACAGCTCGCGCGCCTTGATCAGCCCTGCCGGCACCGCGCGCGACGCGGTGCGTGGGTTGCGCGCGTCGATCTCCTTGTCGACCGCACGGTTCACGGCGAACGCGAAGGCGCGCGCGCCGACCATGACGAGCGTGATCCATGCGAGATCTGCGATGGAGGGCCAAACGCCACCTGCCGCTGCGACACCGTAGACCGCTCCGATGTAGGCGTACGGCAGCGCGAAGACCGAGTGCTCGAACTTGACGAGCTCGAGCAACATTCGGACCTTCTCGGCGAGCTTACCCAAGACCGAGCTCGTCCCACATCGCGTCGACGCGGGCCTTGACCTCCGGCGACATCTCGAGCGCCTCGGGCCACTCGCGCTCGTGACCCTCGCCCTCTACCGGCTTGGTCGCGTCGATACCCATCTTGAAGCCGAAGCTCTCGAAGTTCGACGCGTGATCGAGGCGGTCGAGGGGACCCTTGCTGACAAGGATGTCGCGACTCGGGTCGACGTTGTTGAAGCAGCGCCATGCGACCTGGCTGTAGTCGTGACAATCGACGTCCTCGTCGACCACGATGACGTACTTGGTGAACATCATCTGCCCCATCGACCACGCGAAGTTCATGACGCGGAACGCCTGGCCCGCGAACTCCTTCTTGATCTGGAAGATCACACAGTTGTGGAAGACGCCCTCAAGCGGCAGGTCGTAATCGACGACCTCGGGCAGCATCGCACGGATGACCGGGAGGAAGATGCGCTCGGTGGCCTTGGCCATGTAGCAATCCTCCATCGGCGGCCGCCCGACGATGGTGGTGGGATAGATCGCATCGGTGCGCATCGTGATCGCCTCGACGTGGAATACCGGGAAGTCGTCGGCGAGCGAGTAGTACCCGGTGTGATCGCCGAACGGCCCCTCCCACCGCTTCTCGTCCATGGGCACGTACCCCTCGAGCACGATCTCGGCGTGCGCTGGGACGAGGAGGTCGTTCGTAACGCACTTGACGACCTCCACCGGCTCCCCGCGCAGGATGCCGCTGAAGAGGTACTCGTCGATCATCGGCGGCACTGGCGCCGTCGCCGAGAAGATCGTCGTGGGATCGGCCCCGAGAGCCACCGCGACCGGCATCCGGTCGTGGCCCGCTGCGGCCCACTCGCGCAGGTTCTTCGCGCCGTCGTGATGCTCGTGGATGTGCATACCGGTGGTTGCGCGATCGAAGACCTGCAGCCGGTACATGCCGAGGTTGGGACGGCCCTTCAAGTTGCGCGTCACGACGAGCGGGAGCGTGATGAAGGGGCCCCCATCCTTGGGCCACGTCGTGAGCACGGGCAACGCGGTCAGGTCCACATCGTCACCGCGCACGACGACCTGCTGACACGGCGCCTTGGCCGCCTTGACCTCTTTGCAGCCGGCTCCAGCGAGGTCCTTCAGCCCCATGAGCACGCCGAGCTTGTCCTTCATCGAGGCCGGCATGTCGAGCGGGAGCAACTCCATGAGCTGGCGCGCCTTCGCATCGAGATCGCGCCACGTGCCCGTCTCGGCGTCCACGCCGAGCCCCCACGCCATGCGGTCGTAGCTGCCCATGAGGTTGATGGCCACCGGGTGGTCGTAGCGGCGTCCCGTCGCGCGATCCACCGGGTTCTCGAACAGGAGCGCCGGGCCGTGCGCCTTACTCACGCGGTCGGTGATCTCGCCGATCTCCAGATGGGGATCGACCTCGGCGGTGATTCGCTTGAGCTGCCCTTTCGATTCGAGCAACGCTACGTACTCTCGCAGGTCATGCAGGATCATAGTGTCCCTTCCTTCTCTCCGCCAGACGGCGAGAACGCGTCGCGCATGTCGCACCCCACGGCGCGAATCATCTATGCGGGCCGGTCGAGCGGGTCGCAACTCCAGCCGAGCCGGCACTCGAGAGCATCGAGCGAGTCGAGAGCAAGCGCCGGATCGTGGATACCGTGCCGATCGATGAGCACCGGATGTAGACCGGCCGATCTCGCCCCGAGCACATCCGCGTAGTGATGGTCGCCGACATGGACCGCCTCGTGGCCCGCCACACCCACCGCCTCGCACGCCTGCTCGAAGATGCGGGGGTCGGGCTTGCGCAGGCCCACTACGGCCGAGGAGATCACGGTGTCGAGCATCTCGGTGAGCCCGAGGCCGGACAGTATCGACTCGAGAC
>SLCP01000111.1 GCA_007125735.1 Coriobacteriia bacterium
GAGGGGAAGCGGGCGTCCTCGATCACACCTCGTCGGTCACGCTCGGGCGCTCGGCCACCAACAACCGGTTGAGCGCGTTGACGTACGCACGCGCCGAGGCGGTGATGATGTCGCTGTGGGCTCCTCGGCCGGTGAACACGCGGCCATCGCCGCTGCGCACGCGGATCGTGACCTCGCCGAGCGCGTCGATGCCGCGCGTCACGCTCTGCACGCTGAACTCGATGAGGTCGTTCTCCACGTCGATCATGCGGTTGATGGCGCGGTAGACCGCGTCGACCGGCCCGGTGCCGTGGCTCGAATCGATGAGCGGCTCGTCGGTGGCGACCTCGATGAGCTCGACCGTCGCGGTGGGGATGCCGGGTTCGCCGCACATCACGTGTAGCGTCTTGAGGTGGTAGACCTCCCCTGCCGAGGTGCGCTCGGACTCGCTCACGAGCGTCTCGAGATCCTCGTCGTAGACTTCCTTCTTCTTGTCGGCGAGTTCGAGGAACTCGGCGTAGACGCGCTCGAAGTCCTCCTCGGCCAGCGTGTAGCCGAGCTGCTCGATCCGGTGGCGCAGCGCCGCGCGGCCGGAGCGAGCGGTCAGCACGATCGCGCTACCGCCCACGCCCACGTCGGCCGGGTCGATGATCTCGTAGGTGGAGCGCTCCTTGAGCACGCCGTCTTGGTGGATGCCGCTCGAGTGCGCGAACGCGTTGGCGCCCACGATCGACTTGTTGGGCTGCACGAAGATGCCGGTGATATTGCTGACCAGGCGCGACGTGCGCATGATCTCGCGCGCGTTGATGGTGGTGTCCGCGCCGAAGTACTCGCGGCGCGAGCGCAGAGCCATCACCACCTCTTCCATCGCGGTGTTGCCGGCACGCTCACCGATGCCGTTCACCGTGCACTCGACCTGGCGCGCGCCCGCCTTAACGCCCGCGAGGGCGTTGGCGGTCGCCATGCCGAGGTCGTTGTGGCAGTGCACCGCGACGGTGACGTCCTCGATGCCGCCCACGTGCTCGAAGAGCCCGCGGATTAGCGCGCCGAACTCCTCGGGGTACGTGTAGCCGGTGGTGTCGGGGATGTTGACGACCGTGGCGCCGGCGGCAATGACCGCCTCGACCACGCGGTAGAGGAACTCCGGGTCGGCGCGGCCGGCGTCTTCTGCGTAGAACTCGACGTCGTCGACGAACGTGCGCGCATGCGCGACGGCAGCGACCCCTCGCTCGAGCGCGGTCGCGCGGTCGATGCGCAGCTTGTCGCGCAGGTGCGACTCGGATACGCCGATGCCCGTGTGGATGCGCGGGCGGGCGGCGGTGGCGAGCGCGTCGGCGGCGGTCTCGATGTCGGCGGGCACTGCGCGGGAGAGCGCGCAGACGACGCACGCGTCGCCCACCTCGGCCCCGATGCGTCGCACGCTCTCGAAGTCGCCGGGGCTCGAGATCGGGAAGCCGGCCTCGATCACGTCGACGCCGAGCCGCACGAGCTGGCGGGCGATGTCGAGCTTCTCCTCGGTGTTCATGCTCGCGCCCGGCGACTGCTCGCCGTCGCGCAGCGTGGTGTCGAAGATGTGGACCTTGTCGGTGTTCACGAGCGGCTCCTTGCCTACTGGGATCGGGCATACCCGACTGCGTGTCGCGTCATGCGGTGAGCAGGCGGCCGAGGCGCTGCAAGACAGCATCCGTGGCCGCCACGGGTAGTCGGCATGACAGCTCCGCACCCCACGCCCTCCAGTCGAGGCTCTTGACCTGGTCGGAGAGAACCACCCCGGACACGGGCAAGCCATCGGGCAGCGCGACCTCGAACGGGTAGTCCTTGCGGCGACTGGTCACGGGGCACACGATCGCGAGTCCGACCTTGCCGTTGTAGGCGCCGGGAGAAAGCACGAGCGCCGGTCGGCGGCCGGACTGTTCGTGTCCGGCGCATGGGTCCATGTTCAGCCACACGACATCGCCACGATCGGGTGTCCAGGATGCGCTGCTCACGCTACCAGACCTCCCGTCCCTGTGGAGGCCCGGTGTCCACTTCATCGTGGAGGTTGGACTCGTCTACCCCGTCGAGAAGCTCCTCGAGCGAGGGGGTCCAGGTCGCGCTCGGCTCAAGCAGCAGTCCGCCCTTCACCAGGCGCATCTCTATCGGCGAGTTGTCGGTCAACCCGACCTCCTCGGCAAAGGTCTTTGGGATACGCACCGCAAGGCTGTTGCCCCACTTCTGCACCTTGCTCTTCACGATGGCCCCTCCACGGGTCGCCCGCCGGGAGTGTATCTACAATGAGTATACTACAGCTCCACGCTCCACGCGTCTTCCATCTCGGCCTCGGTCGAGATGCGCTCGAGGACCTCGGCAGGTATCGGCGAGTCGACGGTGAGGCTCATGAGCGCGGTGCCGCCCACGCCCTTGCGCGCGACCTCCATCGAGCCGATGTTGATGCCCTCCTCGCCGAGGATCGTGCCCACCTTGCCGATCATGCCGGGGCGGTCGGCGTAGGTGAAGAACAGCATGTTGCGGGCGACCTCGAGGTCGGTCTCGTAATCGAAGAGCGTGACGATGTGGGGCGTGTTGCGCTTGCCCACGAGCGCCGCGCCGATCTCGACGGGGCCGGTGGGCGTCACCGTGCGCACCACGATCATCGAGACGAAGTCGTGCGTCTCGGCCCGCTTGGTCTCGGTGACGGCGAGTCCGCGCTGCTCGGCGTAGTAGTCGGCGTTGACGAAGTTCACGCTCTCGGCGCCCACTACGGTGAGCAGCCCCTTGAGCACGGCGGTCTTCAAGATGCGGGTGTCGGTCTCGGCCAGCCCGCCCACGGTGAGGATGTCTATCGACTCGACGCCGCCGCGCGCCATCTGCGCGATCATCTTGCCGAGGTCCTCGGACACCTCGAGGTACGGGCCCACCGCTTCGAGCACGTCGTGGGCGATCGGCGCGATGTTGACGGCCGTGGGCACCATCTGGCCGAGGAGCCCTGCTGCGACGAACTCGGCGATCTGCTCGCCGGCGCGGTCCTGCGCCTCGGCGGTCGACGCGCCGAGGTGCGGCGTCAAGATGACGCTGTCGATGCCAGCGAGCGGCGAGTCGGTGCACGGCTCGACCTCGAAGACGTCGATGGCCGCACTCGCCACCTTGCCGCTCTCGATGGCCTCGGCGAGCGCCTCGCTCTGGTAGATGCCGCCGCGCGCGGTGTTCACGAGCCTGACGCCGTCCTTCATCTTGGCGAACTGCTCGGCCCCGAACATCCCGATCGTCTCTTTGGTCTTGGGTAGGTGCACGGTGATGAAGTCGGCGAGCGGGAGCATGTCCTCGTAGTCAGCGTAGAGCTCGACGCCCATCGACGCGGCGCGGTCCTCGGTCACGTAGGGGTCGTAGCCGATGAGCTTCATGCCGAGGCCACGCGCCCGCTCGGCCACGAGCGAACCGATGCGTCCGAGGCCAAAGATCGCGAGCGTCTTCTCGTAGACCTCGGTGCCGGTGAACTTGGAGCGCTCCCACTTGCACGAGCGCATGCTCGCGGCGGCCTGCGGGATGTTGCGAGCCTGGGCGAGCATGAGCGCGATGGTGTGCTCGGCTGCCGAGACGATGTTGGACGTGGGCGCGTTGCAGACGATGATGCCGCGCTCGGTGGCCGCCTGGACGTCGACGTTGTCGACGCCTACGCCCGCGCGGCCGATGATCTTGAGCTTGACGCCCGCCTCGATGACCTCGCGCGTGGCGCGCGTGGCCGAGCGAACGATGAGCGCGTCGTACGCGGGGATCTCGGCGATGAGTTCCTCGGGCGACAGGTCGGTCTTCACCTCGACGTCGAACTGCTCTTTCAGCAGCGCTACCCCGGAATCCGCGATCTTCTCGGCAACGAGTACCTTCACTGGCTCCTCAACCCCTTACTCTCCCATGAAGACGGCCTCGGCCGCCTTGATCCCTGACCCGCGCTCGAACGCGTATCCCAGCCCAGCGAGCGTCATCTCGAGCGCCGCGAGCGTCGTGATGATGTCGAAATCGCCAAAGTAGCCGAGGTGGCCGATGCGGAAGATGCGGCCGGTGTAGTCGTCCTGGCCGCCCGCGATCGTGACCCCGTAGGTGTCCTTCATAACCTTCACGATGGCCTTGCCGTCGACACCCTCCGGCACCCACACGGGCGTCACCGCGCTGCCGCGGCCCTCGGGCGGCGCGAACAGCTCGAGGCCGAGCGCCTCGACGCCGCGGCGGGTCGCCTCGGCCAGGCGCGAGTGGCGCGCGATGGTGTTCTCGATGCCCTCCTCGCGGATGAGGCGCAGCGACTCGTTGAGGCCGAGCACGAGCGAGACCGCCGGCGTGAACGGCGTGGTGTCCTTCTCGATGTTCTTCTTGTACTTCATCCAGTCGAAGTAGAACTTCGGGAGGTCGGAGCGCTCGTAAGCGCGCCACGCCTTCTCGCTCACCGTGCACGCGGCAAGGCCCGGCGGGAGCATGAGGCCCTTCTGCGACCCGGTCATGACGACATCGAGGCCCCACTCGTCGGTCTTGCACTCCACCGCACCGATACCGGTGATGCTGTCGACGATGAGCACGCACTCGGGATACGCGCGCACGATCTCGCCGATGGCCTGCACGTCGTTGAGCACGCCGCTACTCGTCTCCGACTGCGTGACGATGACGCCGCGGGCGTGCGGGTTGGCCTCAAGCGCCGCGGCGATGTCGGCGGGGCTCACGACCTCAGTCCTCTCGTAGGCGAGATCGACGATCTCGAGCCCGTAGACCTCGGCGATCTGCTTCTGCCGGTCGCCGAACTTGCCGTTGCGCGTCACGATGACGGTGTCGCCCGCACAGAAGCAGTTCGCGATCGCCGCCTCCATCACGCCCGTGCCCGAACTCGCGAAGAGCAGCGCGTCGCTGTCCGTCTGGAAGACGTACTTGAGCCCCTCGATGGCGCGCGCGAACGCCGCCGAGAAGTCCGGCGTGCGGTGGTGGATGATAGGGGCGGCCTGCGTGAGCAGGACCTCCGGTGGCACCGGTGTGGGGCCTGGCGTCATCAGGTAGTTCTTCTTCATGGACGAGCTCCTCCTACTCGGCGTGCCTCTGCCGTATTCGGCGCGGTGGCGCCCTGCCCTACTCGGCGTTCTTCTCGGCGAGCCAGCTGAACATCTCGCGCAGGTCGCCGCCCACGTCCTCGATGAGGTGCTCGGCGTGGATGCGGCGCATCGCCTTGAAGTGCGGGCTGCCGGCCTTGTTCTCGAGGA
>SLCP01000181.1 GCA_007125735.1 Coriobacteriia bacterium
CGCCGAGGTGCTCCTCGTACGAGCCGACGCGTTCGACGAGGCAGGGTTGCACGAGCGCGCCGATCACGAACGTGTCCGAGCGCGCGAGGTCCTCGAGTCCACCGCCCCCTACGCCGACGGCGAAGACGCTGAGCACGTCGAGCGCATGCTCGCGGACCTCACCGAGGGCGAGTAGCCGCATCCTCCCGCTCGGTTGCGGCCTCACGCAAGGCGTCGAGCAGTGCCGCGATGGCGGGGGAGCGGCCGCTGCCTCGACGGATGACCGCGACGATGTGCCGGTTGACATCGCCGCCCGCCAGCCGCCTGAACGCGACCCGGGGATACTCGGCGAACCGCGCGAGCGGAGGGACGAGTGCGATGCCGAGACCTTCCGCGACAGCTGCCAAGATCACCTGGTAGTCGTTCGAGTGCAGGTCGATCCGTGCTTCGAAGCCGGCCTCGGCCGCCAGGCGCACCATGACGTCCATGAAGGGGGAGCCGTCCCGTCCCACGATCCACTGCTCGGCGGCAAGGTCGGAGAGACGCAGCGGACGGCGTGCACGCGCCATCGGGTGGTCCGCCGGTAGGGCGATGTCGAGCCGCTCGGTCATGAGGTGGACGCGCTCGACGCCCGGGTCATCGCGCTCCGGCAGCCTGTCGAACCCGTACGAGAGGATGACGTCGAGCTCCCCGAGCTTGAGGAACGGGATGCTCTCCTCGGGTTCGAGGTCGTTCATCGTGGGCGTGATGCGCGGGTGCCGACGGCGCAGTATCGAGAGCGCGGGCACGAGAAGAGCGCGCGCGGCGGTAGGGAACGCGCAGGTGTGGAGCGGACCGGCGATGCCTGCCGAGATCTCATCGAGGTCGGCACGCGCTTCCTCGAGAGCCGCGAGTACCCGTTCGGTGTGGGCGACGAGGTGCTCGCCGGCGACGGTGACCCGGACTCTTCGGCCAGCTCGCTCGAGGAGCTCCGTTCCCGCTTCGCGTTCGAGCACCGCCATCTGCTGGGAGACCGCGGAAGGCGAGAGGTAGAGCGCCTCGGCGGCGGCGGTGATGCTGCCGCGCGCGGCGATCTCTCGCAATATGCGGAGCCGGTTGACGTTGAACATTAAGAATAGCTTACAAGAATATCAAGTAACAGGCTATGGAACTAAATGCTGTCTGGGCCGACACTGTAGATGATGAGCAGCGGTCGCGTGCTCCCAGACGATCGAAACGGCGGTGGCGGCGATGTTCTACGACAGCCTCAACGAGCGAGCGGTCTACCCCGGTCGGACGCTCGTCATCGCTCTTGCTGCGATAGCGCTCGCGCTACTCGCCTCCGCGCTCTGACACGTGGTGTTCCTCCGGGTCCGCCGTCGGTCCATCCCTCCGGCGGCGGCCCGCTCCCTCTCTTCGCACGTTACGCGATGGCTCAGCCACCCCGCTGGTAGACCCTGCGGCTGCTGTCCACGACCTCGAACAGCCCGTCGACGACCCCGGTCGTCTCGGCGGTTCCAAGCACGAGGAAGCCGCCGGGCTCAAGAGAGTCGTACGCGGCGGCCAGGGCACTCCGCTGGCTGTGTGTCCGGAGGTAGATCAGCAGATTGCGCATGCTGACGAGGTGCATGTTCGTAAGGGCTGCATCCGACGTGATGTCGTGGCGCGCGAAGCGGCACGACTCTCTCAGCTCACGGCCGACACGGTATCCGCACTCGTCGCGCTCGAAGAATCGTGCAAGCCGCTCGGGGGAGACGTCGGCCTCGATCGACGGCGGATAGCGACCCTCTTCTGCGCGAGCGAGCGCCGCGGCGCTGACATCGGTCCCGTACACGATCGCCTCGCGTGGCCCTCCGGCCCGCTCGGCACATTCGATCGCCGTCATCATGAGCGAGTAGGCCTCCTCGCCGGTCGAGCATCCCGGGACCCACAGGCGGATGCGCCGTGCCGGGTCGACCTTCTCCAGGACCTCCGGGAACACCGTTTCCGCCAGGACAGAGAAGACCTCGGCGTCTCTGAAGAAGTGCGTCACGGGAATGAGCACCTCGCGATGGAGGGCGGCCACCTCCTCCGGTTCGGAACGTGCGAGCTCCAGATACTCACCGAGTGTCGCGGCTCCACGCGCTCTCATGCGGCGGGCGATCCTCCGGTCGAGTGTCGACTGCTTGTAGCACCGAAGGTCGAGTCCGGTCGCCGCGTGCAGCACGGTGGCGAGTTCCTCGAGATCCTCGTTTGCTGATGCGCTCGACAACGCACCGAGCTCCAGAGAGCGACGCGCGAGCCTCGTGAGGCGCGCTGCGATGTCTGCTGCGCTCGTGACCACGTCGGCAACCCTCTCCCGTGCTTCGCAGCCCGGTTGCTCCTCGGGGCGCAGCGCGTCCCGCTCCGCGAACGTGTCGCCTCCTGCGGCGCGAACGGCCTGCAGACCCGAATGGCCCGCGCCTTCTGTCGAGGACAGGAGTACTGCGATGGCGGCGGGGCCGAGCCGATCGGCCATGTCGCGGAAGAGGTCGTCTATAGGCGACGTGTGACCCGTGGGATCGCAGACGCAGGGCGTGAGCTTGAGACCCTCGTCGACGTCGGTGAGCGTGAGCGTGTCGCGCGCGATGTAGACGTGGTCGGGCTTGACCGCCACGGGCGTGTCGACGAGCACCACCGGCATCGACGCCTCGCGGTCGACGAGTCGCGGAAGAGCGGAGCTCGTATCGGAATCGCACGGATGCTGCACCACGACGAACGCAAGCTCCGTATCGCCCGGCACCATCCTGAACAGGGAGCGGAGCGAGGTAAGGGCGCCCGGTCCGGCGCCGATGCCTACAATGCGGAGTGTTTCCGGCGCGGGAGCCGGTGATGCGGTCGGGTGCCCGGGACGGGCCGATGATTCCTCGGACATGGCGTCGTCAGGCGCTCCCGTCGGCTCAGCAGTGCACGGTACGTGCGCCCCACCAGTATAGCCGCGCTCCACACGATTGACGGCTGCAGAGGGCATGTCGATACTGGAAACCGAGATTCACAGACGTTTCCGAATATGCGACCGAGAGGGCCCTCGCATGCCCGTGAGCAAGGAAGACATCGCCGCGAGCTTCCGCACGCAGCTCGAGCGCTTCGGCTATCGGAAGACCTCGGTCGAGGACGTCGCCCGCGATCTGCACATCTCCAAGAAGACCATCTACGTCCATTTTGGAAGCAAAGAGGAGATGTTCCGGCATGTCGTACGGCAGATGGCCGAGGAAGAGAAGGCCCGCATCGCCGCGCAACTCGCGGACCGCGACACCTGCTGGGAGAAGATCGAGGGCCTCGTCGGCCTTATCTTCCGCGTGACACGCGAGTGGTGGCGGGAGAACAGGGAGAGCGAGTTCGTCGAGCGCTACGAGATCGGGGAGCGCGTGTTCCTCGAAGCGTACTCGGAGTTGATCGCTGAGTGGGTTCGCTCGGGCGTCGAACGCGGCGAGTTCGACGTGGAATCAACCAAGCTGACCGTCGTGTTCATCGGCGGCATCATCCTGGCCGGCACGCGGCTGCTGCGCGACGACGCGGAGGCTTCCCCCGAGGCAGCGGTGATCGACGCCATACGCAAGCTGCTCACGTAGTCCCAACGTCTGGTTCCGGGCGCCGGGACGTGCGCCGCCGGTTCCTTCGCGTACAATGGGCGCACCGAGCGTCCTGTCATGCCCCACGGCCCTCGCCGAGGAGTCGATCTTGTTCGCAAGTGTCTACTACGAGATAGCCGCTATCCTCGCCATCGCCGGCGTGCTCGGCGCGCTCGGCACGGCCCTCAGGCAGCCGCTCATCATCTCCTACATCGCCGCCGGCATCTTCGTGGGGCCGGCGGTGCTCGGCTGGGCGACCGCGGCAAGCCAGGTCGAGCTCATGGCGAGCATCGGCATCGCCGTGCTGCTCTTCGTGGTGGGCCTCAAACTCGACATCGGGCTCATCTCGAGCGTGGGACCGGTCGCGCTTGCCACCGGCCTTGGCCAAGTCGCGTTCACCTCAGGGGTCGGGTTCCTCATCGCACTCGCGCTCGGGTTCGATACGGTGGCTGCGATCTACGTCGCGGTCGCACTCACGTTCTCCTCGACGATCATCATCGTCAAGCTGCTCTCGGACAAACGCGAGATCGATTCGTTGCACGGCCGCATCGCCGTCGGCTTCCTCATCGTCCAAGACATCGTCGTGGTCATCACGATGATCGTGCTCTCCGCGTTCGCGGGCAACGAGGGTGTGACGCTCACCGCCTCACTGCTGCGCGTCGCGGTGATGGGCGTGGCGTTCGTGATCGTCATCGCGCTGCTCATGCGGTTCGTCATCCCGCCGGTGCTCGAGCGCGTCGCACGCTCTCCCGAGCTGCTCGTCATGGGCGCGGTCGCGTGGGCGATCGCGCTCGCGGCGCTCGGCGACGGGCTCGGCTTCAGTAAGGAGGTCGGCGCGTTTCTCGCCGGCGTCTCGCTTGCCTCGACGAAGTTCCGCGAGGCGATCGCGTCGCGGCTCGTGAGCCTGCGCGACTTCCTGCTGCTGTTCTTCTTCATCGACCTCGGGACCAAGCTCGACGTCGGCTCGCTGGGCGACCAGCTCGTGCCCGCGGGCATCTTCTCGGTGTTCGTGCTCGTAGGCAACCCGCTCATCGTCGTGGCGATCATGGGCTTCATGGGCTACCGGCGTCGCACCGGTTTCCTCGCAGGACTCACCGTCGCGCAGATCAGCGAGTTCTCGCTCATCTTAGGCGCGCTCGGTGTCACGCTCGGCCACATCGGGGCGGACACACTGAGCCTCATCACCATAGTGGGCATCGTGACCATCGCGCTCTCCACGTACATGATCCTCTACTCGCACGTCCTTTACGCCCGCCTCGAAGGGCCGCTCAGGTTGTTCGAGCGCGACACGCCGGTTCGGGAGATCGCGGCCGAGGAGGGCGATTCGGGACCCGTCCGCGTCGATGCGATCGTGTTCGGCCTGGGGCGGTTCGGCTCGCGCATCAGCGCCGGTCTCGTCGATCGCGGGTATCGGGTGCTCGGTGTGGACTTCGACCCGGCGGCGATACGCGAGGCGCGTGCACGCGGCTTACCGACTCAGTATGGCGATGCCGAGGACCCCGAGCTTACCGGCACGCTCCCGCTCCAGCAGGCGAAGTGGATCGTGAGCACGACGCCACTCGTAGACGTCGGACTGGCGCTCCTGCACGCACTGCGCGAGCACGGTTACGAGGGCAAGGTGATCCTCACCGCTCACACAGACG
>SLCP01000029.1 GCA_007125735.1 Coriobacteriia bacterium
GCCCAGGACGTCTACGAGCGAGAGCGCCAGCCCGGGGTGCTCCGCGATGCGGGGAGCATCCTCGCGACGATGACGGCCGACAGGTACCCGGCCGTGACGATCCCGCTCGGCTCGACCGAGGTCTCGGTCTTCGACGGGGCGAGCCGCCAGAAGGGCACTGGCCTGCTCTCGACGGGCACCGCCGAGCAGCTCTACCTCGCGCTGCGTCTCGCGCTCCTCGGCAATCTCGGAGACGTGGGAGCAGGACTGCCGGTCTTCATGGACGACGTGTTCGCCAACTTCGACCCGGAGCGCAAGGCCGGTGCCGCCCGCGCGGTCGCGGACCTCGCACAGACCCGGCAGGTCGTGGTCTTCACGTGCCATCCGGAGACGGTCGCGGTCTTCGAGGAGGCCGCTCCCGGGCTGGCCACCCTCACGCTCGACCGCTGCTGACCCGCTCCGAGTAGCGCGGCCTGCCGAGGGCGCCGCGCCGCGTCCCCGCGCCGCTACTCCGGCAGCGCTGGTAGCGTGATCGTGAAGCACGCACCGCCTTCAGACTGGTTGGCGGCGACGATCTCGCCTGCGTGCGCCTCAACGATCGCCTTCACGATCGCGAGCCCGAGCCCGGACCCGCCGCTCGCGCGGTCACGGCTGAGTTCGGTGCGGTAGAAGCGGTCGAAGAGGCGGGGGAGGTCTTCTTCTGGCACGCCGGGCCCCTCGTCGAGCACGGAGAGCACCGCGCTCCGCCCGTCATCGCTCGTCCCGAGCTCGATCGACACTGCGGTCCCGGGATCGGACACGCGTGAGGCGTTGTCGACGAGGTTCGCGATCACCTGTTGGATGCGGTCGCGGTCCCCGAGCACTGCGGGGGCCTCGCCGCTCACCCCGGCGCGCACGCCGCGCTCCTCCAGCAGCGGCTCGAGCACCTCGACCGCACGACGTGACACCTCACCCAGGTCGATACGGGAGAGCGGCAGCTCCCCGGTCGCCCCCTCGATGCGCTGCAGGGCCATCAGATCGGTCGCAAGCCGTCCGAGCCGCTCGGACTCGGCCACGATCGTCGTGAGGAAGCGCTCCTGCATCTCGGGGTCGACCTCGCCGTCGAGGAGCGTCTCTGCGGCGCCGCGTATCGCGGTGAGCGGGGTCCTCAGCTCGTGACTCACGTCGGAGACGAAGCGCGAGGTGCGTTTCTCCTCGTTCTTCAATTCGCTCACGAGCCGCTCGACCGCATCGGCCATCGCGTTGAACGCCTCGCCCACTGCGTGCGTCTCGCGGGGGCCGGACGGCTCGAGCCGTATGGTGAGGTCTCCCTCGGCGAGCGCGGTCGTGCTCACCTCGAGTCGCCGCAAGGGACCGGCGAGCCAGCGGGAGAGCAACTCGGCGATGACGAGGGTGACGAGGAAGAAGGCACCGAGAGCCCACGCGAGCCGGAGCCGGTACTCGCGCAGGGCGTTGAGCACCGATACGGTGGGCACCGATGCGTACGTGGCGCCGATGATCTGCCCCTCGGTCCGGACCGGGTAGGCGACGTACATCACGAGACCAGCATCGTCGTCACTCCGTGTTGTCGCGCCGTAGCGGCCTGCGAGCGCCTCGCGGATCTCGCTGCGCTCGCTGTAGTCGATGCCGAGCCCCGCCTCGCCAGCGGAATCGGCCACCGCGACGCCCCCGCCGTCGAGGACGCGGATGCGGGAGGGGAGGCGGCCGTCGGCCTCGGCGAGTACCGCCTGCAGCCCAACCGGTGCGCTGACTCCTCGCTCACCGAGCACCGCGGCGAGCAGCATCGTCTCGCTGGCGAGGCGTCGCTCGAGCGCGTCGAGCCCGTACGATTCGAGCTCTGAGAGGAAGTACCACGACAGTCCCGCCGCCGAGGAGATCGCGACTGCGAGCACCGCGGCGAACAGACGGGTGCGTATCGACGTGAGCACGGGGCCGCCGCCTCAGGCGCCGATGCGGTAGCCGTAGCCGCGCACCGTCTCGATGACGGCGGGATCGACGCCGGCCGCGGCCAGCTTGTCGCGCAGCCGTTTGATGTGCGTGTCGACGGTCTTGGTCTCCACGAGGTACTCCCACCCCCATGCCTGGCGCAGCAGCTGCTCGCGCGTGAGCACCTTGCCGGGGTAGCGCATGAGGGTGGCGAGGAGCTCGAACTCCCGCGGCGTGAGGTCGATGGGGATCTCGCCGTGGCGCGCTTCGTGAGCCGCTTCGTCGAGCACGATGCCGCTCGCCTCGAGGTGCTCGCCGGGCAGATCGCTCGGGCGTTCTGCCGGAGCGGCCCGGCGCCTGAGCAGGGCCTTGACGCGTGCTTGCAGCTCGCGGATGCCAAAGGGCTTCGCGAGGTAGTCGTCACCGCCGAGTTCGAGCCCCACGACCTTGTCGAGCTCGGTGTCGCGCGCCGACAAGAAGAGCACGGGCACGTCGCTCTCGGCGCGCAGGGTGCGGCACACCTCGTAGCCGTCGGAGCCCGGCAGCATGATGTCGAGGACGATGAGGTCGTAGCGGGTGGCGGCGGCGCGTTCGAGCGCCTCGTCGCCGGTCTTCGCTGTGTCGACCTCGTGACCTTCCTTCTTGAGGTTGTACGAGACGAACTCGAGGATCGAGTCCTCGTCGTCCACGACGAGGATCCTCGCCGGTCCGGTTGCCATTCAGGGCCTCCCGATGTCGCGGGTCACCTGGCCCGATGATACCATTGACCCGTGGTGGCGCCGCGCGCGTGTCACCGTACCGTCATATGGGAGGAGCAGCGGTGATACTCGCTGTCGACGTCGGCAACACCCACACGGTCCTCGGTCTGTTCGACGAGGGCGGCCTCCATGGGCACTGGCGGGTCTCGAGCAACCCGGCGCTGACCGCCGACGAGTTGCGCGTCAAGCTCGCGGCCCTGCTCGCGAGCGACGGCCATACGCTCGGCGAGGTGGACCATGTCATCGTCTCCTCGGTCGTGCCGCGGCTCACCGGGGCCTACGAAGAGATCGCCGAGAGTGTCACCGGCAGCTCGCCGATGGTCGTGGGCCCGGGGCTCAAGACCGGCATGCTCATCCGCTACGACAACCCCCACGAGGTCGGCGCCGACCGCATCGTCAACGGCCTGGCCGCTTACGAGGAGTTCGGCGGGCCCGTCGTCGTGGTGGATTTCGGCACCGCGACCACGATCGACGTCATCGACGCCGAGGGCGCCTACCTCGGCGGCGCTATCGCTCCCGGTGTCGAGACATCGGCCGAGGCGCTCTTCGCCAAGGCCGCCCGGCTGTCGAAGGTCGACCTCGAGGCGCCGCCCAAGGTCATCGGGACGAACACGCGCGCGAGCGTGCAAGCCGGCCTCGTGCTCGGCGAGGCGGTCATGATCGACGGCCTCGTGCGCCGTGTGTGGGACGAGCTCGGGACAGAGACGCCCGTGGTCGCGACGGGGGGCTTGGCGCCGAGCATGGCGCGGCTCTGCGAGACGATCAGCGCGGTCGACCCCGATCTGACTCTCAAAGGCCTCATGGCCGTATACCGCACGAACGCGTGAGGGGAGGCGGGCGGTGAGGTTCTTCCGTATCGGCGAGAAGGTCGTCAGCCAGGAGAAGCTCTTCGACGCGCTCGCTGAGATCCTTGCCGACCGCGAGGGCGGCGCAACGCAAGAGGAGGTCGCCCGCGCCCACGGCGTACAACGCTCGTTCGTGTCGTTTCTCGAGTCGTTAGGCGAGGTCCGCCGAGGAGCCCGCATCGCGGTCGTGGGCTTCCCGGTCGCAAACGCCGAGGAGGTCCGGGCGCTCGCCGAGCATCACGGCGTCGACTTCACGCTCGTGTTCAACCAGGCCGAGCGCGAGACGATCGAGGGCTCCTCGGGCGGCGAGGTCTTCAACCGCCTGCTCGAGACGCTCGCGACCCTGCGCGACCACGACGTCACGATCCTCATGGCGAGTGACTGGCGTATCGAGCTCATCGAGCGCATCCTCGGCCGTGAGGTCATCGGCATACCGCTCGGTCAGACACCGCTACGCGAGGACGTGCCTGTCGACATCGCCGAGCTCGACCAGGTGCTTACCGGAATCAAGTCGGCGCGCGCCCCCCGGCCCCGCACCGGCAGGGTGAGCGCCGCACTGCGCGGCGCCGCCGAACGTGCGGGGAGGTGGACGCCGTCAAGGAGGTCGTGAGCGTGTCGCTCGGCTCCTCCGCGCGCGACCATGAGGTCGAGATCGAACTGCTCGGCGAGCGGTTCCGCTTGCGCCGCGAGGGGTTCGACGGCGATTCGGCACGCGCAGCCCGACGCCTCGCCGAACTCGACGGTCACGTCGCCGCGCTCAGCCTCGGCGGCATCGACCTGTACCTGCGCGCGGCAGGGCGCGACTATCGCTTCCGCGCGACGAGGCCTCTCGCTGCACAGGTTACGCGGACGCCGCTCGTGTGCGGCGCCGCGCTCAAGGGTCCGCTCGAGTACGCCACCGTGCGCTTCATGGCCGAGCGCCACGGCTTGCGGCTTGCCGGCAAGCGGGTGCTGATCACGTCGGCGGTCGACCGCTACGGACTGGCCGAGGGCTTCTTCGAGGCCGGATGCGAGATGACCTACGGCGACCTGTTCTTCGTCCTCGGCGTGCCGCTGTTCATCCACAGCAAGCGCGTGCTCGACCGCACGATCCACGCGGTGACGCCGGTCGTGGCACAGCTGCCGTTCTCGTGGCTCTACCCGACCGGCACGGCGCAGGACAAGCCTCCCTCGGCCAGGCGCGCACGGCTCTACCGCGATTTCGACATCATCGCGGGCGACTACCAGTTCGTGCGCAAGTACATGGTCGAGGACATGTCCGGTAAGTGGGTCGTCACCAACACCACGACCGCCGCCGACGTCGAGTTCATGCGCGAGCGCGGTGTCGAGCTGCTCGTGACGACGACACCTCGTCTCGGCGGCCGCTCGTTCGGCACGAACGTCATCGAGGCGGCTCTCATTGCGCACGCGGGTGCGTCAGGCGAACTCGATAACGCCGATTACCTGAGGCTTCTCGCCGAGGCACGCATCGAGCCCGACGTCCAGTGGCTGCAGCCTGGCGTTGCGTGAACAAGCGCCAGGCCCTCACCGAGCAAACACGGTGAGTGGCTGGTAGAGATAGGCACCGCGTTTGCTCATGCAGTGTCATGCGCTCACCCGCCGAGATTGTCGCCGATGGAGCGCGGTGGTACCATGAGAACGTTCAGGCAAGCATAAAGGCAGACGGAGCGGACCCCCTCACCTGGTCCCAGCCGCGCGCTCGCGCGTGCTTATCGGTGCCGCCGGTCGGAGAGGGCTGCGAAGTGCTCGCGAAGGAGTGCGATCTGTGAACAAGCGCGCAAGGAACCGCCTGGTCGGAGTGACCGCGATCATCGTGATCTCGGTCGTCGCGATATTCGTGAGCGTCGGGGGCGGTGATGTGGCGTACTCGCGTACCGTGGGCGACGTGGTCGACAACGCAGAGCTCGTAGGCGAGCGGGTCAAGGTCACCGGCACGGTCATCCCCGGCTCGTGGGACGGCAAGTCGAGCCCGATGCGCTTCGACATCCGCGACCCCGAGACCGACGACGGACCGATGATCAGCGTCGTCTACAACGGCGGCGTCCCCTCCACCTTTGGTGATGACGTGGTAGCGATCGTCACCGGGGTCGTCAACGGTGATGGCGTGATCGAGTCGGTCGACATGATCACCCAGTGCCCGTCCAAGTACGAGGCGGTCGAAGACGCGCTGAGCGTGAGCGAGCTCCTCGCGCAGGGAGACGGCGTCATCGGCCGGTCGGTGCGCGTCACCGGCTACGTGGTCGACGGCTCCATCCAGCCGCCCGGTGGCGACGTGCGCTTCTCGATCGCCGATGAGACCGGCTCGCCCGTCATCGACGTCCACTATCCCGATGCCGGCTTGCCCGATGGCATGGAGCCGGGGTCACAGGTGGTCCTCGGCGGACTTCTCGATGCAGAGGGCGTGTTCGAGGCCATCTCCGTCGCTCTTGCGCAATAGCGTAGAATCAGCACGCGCGGCGGGGCCAGGGAGGCTTCTGTCGCGGTGAGGTGCTAACGGTCCGAAGAGGAGCCCCGTCCGCGATGACCTGCGGGGCGCAACGGAAGTGGAGCTGAACGCATGGCCAATCTTGGCAACCTGTCTATGGGGCTCGCCCTGGTAGCTGCCCTGCTATCGATCGGCGCACTCGTCATCGGACGTCGCATGGGCCCCAAGGAGGGCGAGGGGCTCACCAACATCGGCTACCTCGCGACGTATGCGATCCTTATCGGCACCACCTTCAGCATCGCCATCCTCACGACGGCGTTCCTGCGTGAGGACTTCACCCTCGAGTACGTGGCGCAGCACCACTCGACAGACGTCTCCTCGCTCTCCCTGTTCTTCAGGATCGCCGCAGTGTGGGCGGGCCGCGAGGGATCGCTCCTGTTCTGGGCGTGGCTGATCGCCATGTTCGCGGCGTACATCGCCTACAAGCGCATTTCAATCACCGACGAGCTCTCGAACATGTCGCTCGCGGTACTCAACTTCGTGCAGGTCTTCTTCCTGACCGCGCTCTTCATCCCGCTCAACAACCCGTTCAAGCTCTCGCCCGAGATGTGGCTTGGCCCCGGAGGCGAACTGCTCATCCGAGGCGGCATGAACCCGCTGCTCGAGCACTGGGCGATGATGCTCCACCCGCCCACGCTTTTCGTGGGCTACGCCGGGTTCGCGGTACCCTTCGCGTTCGCGCTCGGCGCGCTCATCGTCAACGACTCGTCGAAGGCGTGGGTCGAGCACGTCGACCGTATCACCGTGTTCGCCTGGCTCTTCCTCGGTCTCGGTAACGGGCTCGGCGCCGTCTGGGCGTACGTCGTGCTCGGGTGGGGCGGCTACTGGGCGTGGGACCCGGTCGAGAACGCGTCGCTCATCCCGTGGCTCACCGGCGTTGGCCTGCTGCACTCGTTCACGGTCTACCGCCGTAGAGGCGGGTTCAAGAAGTGGGCCGTCATGTTGTCGGTCATCACGTTCGTGGGCGTCATCCTCGGCACGTTCATCGTGCGGTCGGGTATCGTCCAGTCGGTCCACGCATTCCAGCAAGACGAGCTCTCGTTCTGGTGGTTCCTCGCGATGATGGTCGGCTCGCTCATCGTAGGCGCGGTAGGCATCACGTACCGCGGCGAGTCGTTCAAGGGCGCCGATGAGTTCGACAGCCTCACGTCGAAGGAGTCCGCGTACTACTTCAATAACGTCATCATGCTCGTGGCGGCGGTGGTGATCGCGGGGCTCACTCTTGCGCCGGCGTTCGGCGGAAGGACGTACGGTCCGGCGACCTACGACGCGATAGCGCGTCCGGTCGGCACCTTGTACGTGTTCATCATGGCCGTCTGTCCGCTGCTCGCGTGGAGGAAGACCGACTCGAAGGCCTTCTTCGACAAGATCAAGTGGCCGCTCGTCTCGACCGCCGCGATCTCCGCTGCGCTCATCTACCTGTGGTGGACGGTCATGTGGCCGCACCACCTGTTCACGAACCCCAATGCCAACCCGCTGACTTCGGTCATCGCGTGGGAGGCGGTCATCGCGCTCATCGTGGGCGCGCTGGCCGTGACCACGGCGTTCTGGCTCTTCATCGAGGGTGGACGCAGGCGGGCCGCAGCCAAGGGAGAGAGCTTCGGGGCGGCACTGTGGAATATCATCACCAAGGCCCGCACGCAGTCCGGCGGATACATTGCGCACCTCGGAATCGGGATCATCCTGATCGGTCTCGTGGGGTCGTCGATGTTCGTGAAAGACGTGCGGATCTCGATTCCCGATGAGGTGGGCGCGACCTTCGAAGCCGGGGGCTACGACTTCGAGTTCCAGGGCATCCAGACAGAGACGCTCCCCAACAACGACACGATCACTGAGCTCATCTTCGAGGTCTCGCGTGACGGGCGGGTGACCGGGATCGCGACCCCGGGTCAGATCCGCTTCTTCCGCCAGGAACAGACGCGCTTCGACGTGAGCGTGATCGTCGAGCCGCTGCGTGACGTCTTCGTCGTCTACGAAGGCGTCGACCAGCAGGGCAACTTGCAGATGAACGCCAAGATCAACCCACTCATCAGCTGGGTGTGGTTCGGGTTCGGCCTGCTTTCTGTGGGCGCGGTGCTCGCGATGTGGCCCAAACGCCGCCTCGAGGCTGCCTGACGGCGGTGCCGATGACCCAAGCCGTCGCCGCCGAGATGCTCGCCGTACAGGTCCGGGACTTGACCCGGACCTTCGGCGCGCGTAAGGCGCTCGACAAGGTGTCGTTCGACCTGCCCACCGGTTCGTTCCTCTCGATCTTCGGACCCAACGGTGCGGGCAAGACGACGCTGGTCAAGGTCCTGACCACGCTCACGCCGCCTTCCGACGGGTCGGCCAAGGTGTGCGGCCTCGACGTCGTCGAGGAGTCCGTGGACCTGCGAGAGCGCATCGGGCTCATCAGCCACAACCCGCTCCTCTACCCGGACCTCTCGGCCGAGGAGAACTTGAGCTTCTTCGCGGACATGTACGGCATCGACGATGCCGCGAACCGCGTCCGCGAGCTGCTCGTCGCCGTCGAGCTCGACCATCGGAGGCTCGACCTCGTGCGCACGTTCTCGCGCGGGATGCTCCAGCGGCTGTCCATCGCACGCGCGCTCCTCCACGCGCCCGAGGTGCTCTTCTTGGACGAGCCGTACTCGGGTCTCGACCCGCACGCCGTCGAGATCTTCGACTCGCTCATCGCGCAGATCAGGGCCGACCACACGTTCGTGATGATCAGCCACGATCTGGCGAAGGGACTCGAGCTCTGCACGCACGCGCTCATCCTCGCGCGCGGCAAGGTTGTGCTCTCGGCGCCGAAAGAGGAGATCGACGAGGCCGAGTTCGCCGCGACGTACCGGGCGACGGTAGGAACGGGGGTGGCATGACGGTGGCGGACACGCCTACACCGCCGGCACCCGCTCGCCAGACGGGCGCGTCCTTGTCGTGGCGCCAGTTCAAGGCGATCCTGCGCAAAGACATCGTCATGGAGCTGCGCACCAAAGAGATGGTGACTTCGATGGGCATCTATGCCCTGCTCACGATGGTCATCTACCAGGTCGCGCTCTCGCAGGCCGGAACCGCTTTCGACCCGCGCGACATCGCCGCCGGCCTGCTGTGGTTGGCGTTCGTCTTCACGAGCATGCTCGGCCTCAACCGCTCGCTCGTCCACGAGAAGGACCAGGGGTGTCTCGAGGCGCTGCTGCTCTCGCCCGTCGACCGTCCGATCATCTTCTTCGCAAAGGCCGCAGGCAACGTGGTGTTCCTGCTCATCGTCCAGGCACTGACGATCCCGGTGTTCGCGTTCCTGTTCCTGCAGCGCGCCGATCAGTACGGGGGCGACCTGTGGATGATCCCGCTCGCGCTCGCGGGCGGAGCCATCGGCATCGCAGGGGTGGGCACGCTCCTCGCTACCATGTCGGTGAACACGAAAGGCAAGGATTTCGTACTCGCGGTCTTGTTCGTCCCGCTCATGTACCCACTCCTGCTGGCGGCGGTCTCTGCGACGAGCGCCGCGGTTCTCGGCGGTGATGGGTACGTCCAGCAGTTCTGGTCGAGCATGGCGCTCGTGGCAGCATACGATGCCATCATGCTCGTTGCTGCGTTCGCACTCTACGAGTTCGTGATCGGCGCGTAAACTTGTACGGATGGTGTTCGTTCCCGTCGTCTGAGGAGGCGCAGGGTGAGACAGCTCAAGGTTGCGCTCGTCATGCTGTTGATCGGAGGGGTGCTGACCACCGTGGCCTTCGTCATGGCGTTCACCACCGCCGAGATGCAGCGGTTCGGCACGGTCACGGTCGACGAGCCGCTCGACACCGCGTTCCCGCTCATGGAGGTCTCCGAGCGCGGCTACACGTACGAGCGTCCGTGGTTCAGCCAGAAGATCTTCTACTTCCACGTGCCGGTGGCCGAGGCTTCGTTCCTCGTCTTCGGTGTAGCCGCGTTCTATTCGATCCGGTTCCTCATGAGGCGACGCAAGGAGTTCGACACCAAGGCGCGCCTCGCGATGGAGACGGCGATCGTGTTCGTGACGCTCACGATGATCACGGGCATCCTGTGGACGCGCGCGGCGTGGGGCGTGTGGTGGGAGTGGGAGCCCAGGCTCACCACCTACTTCATCATGACGCTCATGATGATCGGCTACTTCGTGCTCAGGAACTCCATCGAAGATGAGGAGCGTCGCGCGACGTACGCTGCGGCGTTCGGCATCATCGCGTTCATCAACGCGCCGATCTCGTTCTTCATCACGCGACTCATCCCCTCGAGCCATCCGGTGGTGTTCCAGTCCGGTTTCGCGACGTCCAACCTCATCCCGTTCATCATCGCGCAGATCGGGATGCTCATGGTGGGTTACGCGATATACGCGATACGAGCGAGCGAGGTCAGGCTCGAAGAGCGGGTCGACGTCCTCAAAGACGCTCTCGAAGGATAGACTGTCACCGTAGAGGAGGCATGCAACGATGGATCCGACCAACCAGGAGATATACCAGCTCGTTTTGCACGACGCCCCGTACGTTATCGGCGCCTACGCTATCCTGTGGGTGGCGCTCATGGCCTACGTGGGGATCGTGTTCCGCAGACTCATGCGGCTCGAGAAAGAGGTAGCCGTCCTCGAGGAGTCGATGGAGCGGCGCAACGCGGCCAAGTAGCGGCCAGGGTCCCGGACTTCGCTCCGGACGGTGCCGTCAGACAGCACGATTTGTCTTGCCCGGGACCGGGAGAGGAGGTGTGAGGTGGAGCAGATCGCACTCGTGAGCTTCTGGTTCGCGATGGCGCTCTACATGGTCGCGACGGTGCTCTACGCGTACCACTTCGTCGCCAAGCGCGCGGTCTTCTCGTGGTACGCGACGTTTGCCACGGGTGCCGGCTTCCTCGCTCACACCGCAGCGATCATCTTCCATGGGGCGGCCTCTGGCGAGGTGCCTCTTGCCGGTGCGTTCAACTCGCTGTCGATTGCCGCGTGGGTGCTCGTGCTCATCTACTTCGTGGTCGAGCACCTCGTCAAACTCAAGCTCTACGGCGCCGTGCTGGTGCCGATCGCGTTCATCGCCATGGCCATCGCGCAGATCTCGCTCAGGACGGCCGCCGGGGTCGAGTTGCCCGACGAGGCGCTCGCTCAGCTCGACAGCTGGCGTGTAGCGATGCACGTCGTGCTCATCATGGGGGCGAACGCCGGCTTCGCCGTAGGTGCGGTCGCGTCTGGCCTCTACCTCGTGCTCGGCTCGCAGCTCAAGCGGCACAAGACCTCGGCGTTCGTCCGTCGGCTGCCCTCTCTCACCCAGACGCAGGACCTCGCACGCCGCGCGATCATGATCGCCTTTCCGGTCTACACCGCGGGCATGCTCCTCGGCATCATCCGGGCCATCGAGTTCAGCCTCGAGTACTGGTGGTTCGACGTCCGCGTCATGATGTCGGGCGTCGTGTGGGCGATCTTCGGGCTCTACCTGCTGCTCCACTACCGCAGGGGAGCATCGGGCAGGGCGCTCGCGTGGATCGCGCTCGCCGGCCTCGTCGCCGTCGTCGTGCTCGCAATCTTCGCACGCACGCTGCCTGCCGGTTTCCACATCTTCGGATTGTGAGGGGCTGATGGTCGAGGGGGAGACGCACCGGTACTGTCCTGCGGTGCTCGACTGCGTGGGGCGGTTGGCCGTGGTGATCGGCGGCGGCTCCGTCGCCGAGCGGACCATCCGTACGCTCCTCGGCCATGGTGCCGATGTGAACTGCATCGCTCCGCTCGTCACGCCCGGCATCGATGATCTGGTCGCCGAGGGTCGCATCACCCACGAGGACCGCGGCTACGTGCGCGGCGATCTCGGCGCCGCCTTCCTCGCCATCAGCGCGACCGACTCGGTCGAGGTCGACCGCGCCGTCTACCAGGAGGCGGAGGGCCAGGGCTGCCTCGTCCACGTCCCCGGTGCGCCCGAGCTCTCGAACTTCGCGCTCCTCGACGATGCGGACGAGGACTGGTCTCGCGAGCGAGGTGCGGCGGCTGCGGCGGCGAGTGGCACGGAGGACTAGTCGTGTTCGTCGGCGCGCACGCGGTAGTCACTGGCGGTTCGAGCGGGATCGGGCTCGCGTGCGCGAAGGAGTTTGCAGCCCGGGGTGCGCACGTCGCGCTCGTCGCCCGCGACACCGGGCGTCTTGAGATCGCCGCAGAGGCGGTCGAAGCGGCGCGGAGAGATCCGTCGCAGCGTGTCGTCATCCACAGCGCCGACCTCTCTTCGTGGGAGTGCGCGCGCGACGCCATGGACGCACTTGCCGAGGAGGGCTTTGCGCCCGACATCCTCGTGAACTCGGCCGGCGTCATCCTCCCTGGCGAGTTCGCGACCATGTCGCTCGCCGACTTCGAGGCCAACATGACGGCCGGCTTCTGGGGTGTCGTGCATCCGTGCAAGGCGGTCGTGCCGCGCATGATCGTGGCCGGGAGTGGGCACATCGTGAACGTCTCCTCGGTCGCTGGGTTCCTCGGCATCTATGGGTACACAGGGTACGCGGCCGCGAAGTACGCGGTGCTCGGGTTCAGCGAGGCGCTGCGCTTCGAGCTCAAGCCGTACGGCATCACGGTCGCCGCGGTGCTGCCGCCCGACACCGACACCCCGGGCCTCGCGCGTGAGAAGACGCTCCGGCCAACGGAGACCGAGGTGGTGGCCGGGAACATCAGGGCGATCCCCGCCGAGCGTGTGGCCAAGGCGGTCATGCGAGGGATCGCAGCGAAGCGCTTCCATATCATCCCCGACGCCCAGAGCCGCTTCTACTTCCGCCTCAAGGGGCTGTTACCCGAGGTGTTCTTCCGCATCGTGGACAGGGGTGTCGCTAAGGCGCGGCGCGAGAAGTAGTGTGGACGGGGTATACACATACACATACACACGCGGGCGCGCGGGCGGGTGATCGGTGCGTGCTCGGTAAGGGATCGGTGAGCGCTGGTTAGGCGAGAGGTGCCATCATGGGACGCATGGTGCGCAAGCAGTTCTACATAGACGAGGACCTGGAGTCGGCCCTCGAACGGTACTCGGCGGAGTCGGGACTCCCGCAAGCGGCCCTCGTCCGGACCGCACTCGAACGCTTCTTGCAAGAGGTTCGCGAGGAGGCCGCGCGTTCCGAGGCGTGGGGTCAGGTAGTGACTGGGATGGAGGAGGCCGCCGCGCTCCCGCCGCGTGCCAGCGGCCGCACCTGGAAGCGCGAAGATGCGTATCCCGGCGAGCGGTAGCGTCTTCGTTGACACGAACGTGTTCGTCTACGCTTACGACCGCTCGGAGCCGGTCAAACGCGAGCGCGCCCGCGAGGTGATGTTGACGCTCGGCGAGACGCGTCGAGGGGTCGTGTCGACGCAGGTGCTCACCGAGTTCGTCGCCGTGACGACGCGCGGGCGAGACCCGCTGCTCGACGAGAGCTTCGCGATCGGGCAGGCGCGAGCACTCGCGGGTGCGTGGCCGGTCCTGGCGGTGGAGCGCGAAACGGTATTGCTCGCGTTCGCATGCCGTCAGACACATGACGTACACCTGTGGGACGCGGTGCTCTGGGCGACGGCCCGACGCGCACGTATCGACACGGTCGTGTCCGAGGACTTCCAGGACGGACGGTGCATCGAAGGCGTGCGGTTCGTCGACCCGTTCACCGCAGGATTCGACCTCACGGCGCTTGCGGCCGGCGGGTGATCGGTACCGGCGTTTCGAAGATCACCCCTCTGCGATCGACGCGCGGCCCCGGAATTGCTGGTCGGATGGCCAAGATGATAAGATAAGAATGTTCAGGCAATGTGCAGAAGGTGTGCTGTAGTGGGTATTACATTGATATCGCCCTCGCCGGGCCTGCTTGCCTGAACAACACGCACCGCTCCGGCGAGGGCGCATCCATGTCCGAGACCCTGTGAGGCGAGCCTGACTCCATGCATCTGACCCTGGTCGGCTTGAGCCACAAGACCGCCCCGGTCGAGATCCGGGAGAAGCTGACCTTCCCTGCTCACCGGCAGGAGGAGGCGCTCTCCCTCCTTACCTCTACCCCCGACGTGGCCGAGGCCGTGATCCTGTCCACGTGCAACCGCACCGAGATCTACGCGGTCACCGCGATGGGCGCCGATGGCCCGGGCGCGATCATCGACTTCCTCGCCGACTATCACGACCTCGATCGGCATGACCTCGTACGCTATCTCTACTTCTCCGAGGGCGAGGCGGTCGTCAGGCACCTGTTTCGGGTCGTCGCGTCCCTCGACTCGATGGTGCTCGGCGAGGCGCAGATCCTCGGCCAGGTCAAAGAGGCCTACGAGGCCGCGTTCTCCAACGACGCGGTGGGCCGCATCTTCAACAAGATGTTCCGCCAGAGCTTCGAGCTCGGAAAGCGGGTCCGTACCGAGACCGATATCGGCGAGAACGCGGTGTCGATCAGCTACGCGGCGGTCGAGCTCGCCAAGCGGGTGTTCGACACGCTCGACGGGCGCACCGTGCTCATCCTCGGCGCGGGCAAGATGAGCGAGCTCACGGCGAAGCACCTCGTGAGCAACGGCGTCAAGAAGGTGCTCGTGGCGAACCGCACCTACGAGCGCGCCGAGGAGATGGCGTGCAAGTTCTGCGGAACCGCCATCCGCTACGACGAGATGTTCGAACGCATGGGCGAGGCCGACATCGTCATCTCCTCGACGGCCGCCACGCACTACGTCATCGACAAGGAGCAGGTGTCGCGTGCCATGCGCGGGCGGCGCGGTAACCCGCTCTTCCTCATCGACATCGCCGTGCCGCGCGACATCGACCCGGCCGTCAACGAGCTCGGCGACGTCTTCCTCTACGACATAGACGACTTGAACGGGGTCGTCGAGTCCAACCTCGAGGAGCGGATGCGCGAGGCGCGCAAGGCCGAGGTGATCATCGGCGAGGAGATGGCTGCATTCGAGCAGTGGCTCGAGTCGATGGAGGTCGTGCCCACGGTCGCGGCGATGCGCGCCAAGGCCGAGCAGATCCGCCTCGCCGAGATGGAAAAGGCCCTGAAGCGCCTCGGAGGGCTGTCCGAGAAGGAGCTCAAGACGGTCGAGGCGCTCACCTCGTCGATCGTCAACAAGATGCTGCACGGGCCCACGGCCCGCCTCAAGAACGTCGCCGCCGAGAAAGACGGCTACTCCTACGTCGAGGCCGCGCGTTTCCTCTACGGGCTCGACTCGAGCTCCGACGGTGAGAGCCCGCACGCCGGGCTCATCAAGACACTCCTCGGCAGGGCGGAGAAGGCAGCCGAGCGTGCGGCCGAGAAGGCTGCGAAGAAGGAGATGGGAGACACGATTGGCTGCTAGCCGGGACAAACTCACGATCGGTACGCGCGGCAGTAAGCTCGCGCTGTGGCAGAGCAACTACATCAAGGACCGCGTAGAGGCGATCACCGGCCTGCCGGTCGATCTCAAGATCATCAAGACGACCGGTGACAAGATACTCGACGTCCCGCTCGCCAAGGTCGGCGGCAAGGGGCTGTTCACCAAGGAGCTCGAGGTCGAGTTGCTCGCGAGCACGGTGGACCTCTGCGTCCACTCGATGAAGGACGTGCCCACCGAGCTCCCCGAGGGCTGCGTCATCGCGGCCACGCCCGAGCGCGTCGACCCGCGCGACGTCATGGTGAGCGGACCTGCCGGCTACGACCTCGACACGCTGCCGCACGGCGCGAAGCTCGGTACGAGCAGCCTGCGCCGCCGCAGTCAGGTCGTCGCGCTCCGGCCCGACCTCGAGATCGTCGACGTGCGCGGCAACCTCGACACGCGTATGCGTAAGGCCGAGGAAGGCGAGGTCGACGCGGTCATTCTCGCGAGCGCCGGCATCACGCGCATGGGCTGGGCCGATCGCATCACTCACTACATCTCGCCCGAGCAGATGGTGCCGGCCGTGGGCCAGGGTGCCATCGCCGTCGAGATTCGTGAGGACGACGAGTTCATGGCGGGAGTGTGCGCCGAGCTCAACCACGACGAGACGTTTGTCTGCGTCACCGCCGAGCGGGTGGTCATGCGCACGCTCGAGGGTGGATGCCAGGTGCCTATCGGCGGGTATGCGCGCCTCGAGGACGGCGCGCTCGTCATCGACGGCTTTGTGGGCTCGGTCGACGGCACGCAGATCCTGCGCGATCGCGCGGTCGGAACGCCTGACGACCCGGTCTCCCTCGGCCACACGATGGTCGATCGCCTTCTCGAAATGGGCGCGGCCGAGATCCTCGCAGAGATCAGGAGTGCGGCAGACGCCGCCGGCGGCAGGGTGGACGGCCTGCTGGGGACATGATGGACGCGCCCCTCGCCGGCACGTCTGTCGTGGTCACTCGCTCGCGCGCGCAGGCGGGCGCACTCGTAGACGCGCTTTCCGCGCTCGGGGCCGAGGTGCTCGAGTTCCCGACCATTGCGCGCGCCGAGCCGGAGTCGTGGGACGCCGCTGATGAGGCGATCCGCACTCTTGCGGCGTACGACTGGGTTGTCTTCACCTCGGCCAACGCGGTCGAGACGTTCGTTGCGCGTATGGAGGCGCTCGGTGTCGACGTGAGCACGCTCGCTGCGTGCCGCGTCGCCGCAGTGGGGCCCGCCACGGCCGCGCGCTGCTCCGAGCACGGCATCGAGCCCGACTACGTCCCTGACGACCACCGCGCCGAGGGCGTCATCGACGGCTTCGCGGAGCGGGGCGTGGGCGCGGGGAGCCGCGTGCTCGTCCCGCGTGCGCTCGAGGCGCGCGAGATCCTGCCGGACACGCTGCGGGAGCGTGGTGCGCGAGTGGATGTCGCGCCGGTCTACCGCACGGTGCGCGGGGCGGGCGAGCCGGCGGTGCTCGAACGGCTCGCCGAAGGCAGCGTGGATGTCGTGACCTTCACGTCGCCCTCGACGTTCAGGAACTTCCTCGTGCTCACCGAGGGTGTCGACCTGTCGCGCCTCTGGAAGCGCGCAACGGTCGCGTCGATCGGCCCGGTGACCTCAGACGCCATCCGGGCTCAGGGGCGCGAGGTCCACATCGAGGCCGAGGAGTACACGGCCGCGCGGCTCGCCGAGGCGATCGTCGCGCACGTCGCCGGTGAGTCCGAGACAACCGCGTCGCCGAGCGCCGACGCTGCAGAGGGTGACGGGTCCTGACATTGACAAAGCCCACGTACGCAGAGATACTCGTGCCTGCTCCGGCGGCCCACCGTCGCGGAGCCATCCGTGGGGATGTAGCTCAGCTGGGAGAGCGCTGCGTTCGCAACGCAGAGGTCGGCGGTTCGAGCCCGCTCATCTCCACCAACGGTAA